>JAOUFA010000340.1 GCA_029858545.1 Betaproteobacteria bacterium | reverse complement strand
ACCGCGGGCAGGATCGCGCCCGGTGTGGTCTGGATCTCGCCGCGCAATACCTGGCGCGCGATGACCAGCGCGAGTTCGACCACCGCGTTGGCGATCTGGTCGGACAGGCCCCGCAGCGCCAGTTCGGCGGCTTCGGCGACGCGCGCGAGGCGCAGCGCCTGCTGCTGCGCCGACTCGCGGCCCGCCGCAAGACCCTCGCGGCGGCCCTGCTCGAAACCGCTCGTGCGCTGCTCCTGCGCGGCGGCATTCGCCCCGGAGTCGGCACGGCGCGGGTCGCGCGCCTCCGCGGCCAGCGCGCCCAGTTCCCAGCGTTGATAGGCGGTGAGCTGCTCTTTCGGGATGATGCGATTAGACATAGTCGTCGTCTCCTCCGCCCATCGAAATCTGACCTTCCTCGGCCAGACGACGGACGATTTTCAGGATTTCCTTCTGCTCGGCCTCGACCTCCGAGACCTTCACCGGGCCCTTCGAGTCGAGGTCCTCGCGCAACATCTCTCCCGCGCGCGAGGACATGTTCTTGAAGATCTTCTCGCGCAGCGCCTCATTGGCGCCCTTCAGGGCGATCACCAGCGATTCGGACTGCACCTCGCGCAGCACCAGCTGGATCGCGCGATCCTCCAGGTCGCCGAGGTTCTCGAACACGAACATTTCGTCGAGGATCTTCTGCGCCAGTTCCTCGTCGTGTTCGCGCACCGATTCGATCGCGGCGGTCTCGATCGACGAGCCGATGTAATTCAGGATCTCGGCGGCGGTGCGTACCCCGCCGATCGCGGTCTTCTTCAGGTTGTCGTTGCCCGACAGGAGCTTGGTGAGCACGTCGTTCAGGTCGCGCAGCGCCGAGGGCTGCACGCCGTCGAGGGTCGCGATGCGCAGCACCACCTCGTGGCGCAGCCGGTCGCCGAGCCGCTTGAGGATTTCGGCCGCATGGTCGCGCTCCAGGTGCACCAGGATCGTGGCGATGATCTGCGGGTGCTCGTTGCGGATCAACTCCGCGACGGTCGCCGGGTCCATCCATTTCAGGCTTTCGATGCCGCTCGTGTCGCCGCCTTGCAGGATGCGATCGAGCAGGAAGCCGGCCTTGTCGTTGCCGAGCGCGCGGGTGAGCGCCGTACGCACGAACTCGTTGGTGTTCATGCCGAGCGTGGTCTGCTCGCTGGCGTCCTTGTGAAAATTGTCGATCACGCCGTCGATCTGCTCGCGCGTCACCGCGGTGAGCCGCGCCATCGCTTCGCCGAGCTTGTGGACTTCGCGCGGCGCGAGGTGCTTGAAGACTTCGGCGGCCTGCTCTTCGCCGAGCGAAAGCATCAGGATCGCGCCGTTGGTGATGCCGTCGTTCATCGGACGCTCAGTCCTTGCTCACCCAGTTGCGCACGATGTTCGCGACCGCCTTGGGGTCCTGGCGCGCGATCTGGCGCAGCGAATCGAGACGGGCGTCGGGAGCGCGTGCCGCGCCGCCGGTGCCGGTTTCGGGCGCGGGCAGCGCGGGCAGGTTTTGCGCCGCGAGCAGCGCCGGTTGCCCTCCGCTTGCGGCGAGCTGGCGCATGAACGGGCGCAGCACGCCGAACAGCAGATACAGGCCGAGCAGGCCGAGCAGCGTGGCCTTGCCGAATTCCTTGGCGAGGGCGATGTTCTCGGGCTGACGCCAGATAGGCAGTTCGGGCAGCGCGGCCGGCGGTTCGGCGATGCTGAACGCGGCGTTGGCGACATTGAGGGAGTCGCCGCGCTGCGCCGAGAAACCGATCGCTTCCCTGACGAGCGCGTTGATCTGCGACATTTCCTCTGCCTTGAGCGGCTCGTGCGAGGTCTTGCCGGCGGCATCGGTGACGCGGCGGAAATTGACCACCACCGCGGCGGACAGGCGGCGCAGGCCGCCGACCGGTGCGCGCACATGGCGCACGGTGCGGTCCACCTCGTAGCTGACGGTCGATTCCTTGCGCGTTGGCTGGGCGGCGACGGGGGCGGCGGCCGGCGCGGCGCCCGCCGCCTTGGCGGCGGGCTGGTTCGAGGCGCTGCCGGGTACGCCCTCGGCGCCCGCGGCCGCCGCGCCGCCGGCTTCGGAGGTCTGCTGACTGCGCACGGCGGACACGCCCGGGCCCTGGTTGGGTTTGAAGATTTCCGCCGTCGACTCGGTGAAGGAGAAGTCGATATCGGCGGCGACCTGGGCGCGCACATTGCCGCGTCCGACGATCGGCTCGAGGATGTCGACGATGCGCCGGATATAGGCCGCCTCGGTCAGTTGCACCTGCGCGAGCTGGGAAGGATCGAGCGACGAGTCCGAGGCCTGCGGATTGCTGAGCAGCGTGCCCGCGTCGTCGAGCACGCTGACCTCGCGCGCCGAGAGTTGCGGTACGCTGCTCGAGATGAGGTGCACGATGCCGGAGATTTGCGCGCGTTCGAGCGTGCGACCGGCATGCAGGCTGACGAGCACCGAGGCGGTCGGTTTTTGCTGTTCGCGCATGAATACCGAGGGCTTGGGAATCGCGAGGTGCACGCGCGCGGCGCGTACCGCGGCGAGCGACTGGATCGAGCGCGCGAGTTCGCCTTCCAGCGCGCGCTGATAGTTGACCTGTTCCTGGAACTGGGTGATGCCGAGTTTCTGCGACTCCATCAGCTCGAAGCCGACCGCCGCGCCGCGCGGCAGCCCCTGCGAGGCGAGTTTGAGCCGCGCATCGTGCACCTGCCCCGCGGGCACCAGGATCGCGCCGCCGCCCTCGGAGAACTTGTACGGCACGTTCATCTGGTCGAGCGCCGCGACGATCGCGCCGCCGTCGCGGTCGCTGATATTGGAGAACAGCACCCGGTAGTCGGGCGTGCTCGCCCACATCCACGCCGCGCCGAGCACGGCGATCACCGCGGCGATCCCGATCAGACCGGAGAGTCGGAGGCGCCCTGGCAGTCCGCCCAGGACCGGTTGCAACGTTTGCGGCAGCGTAGCCATGTTCCCGTTTCGCATGAGAGCTTCGGATGCGCCGGATTATGTCGGGGGGGGATACTCGGGGAAGCCGCAAATAGCCGTGGTTTTGGGCCGTATTTCGGGCTACGCGCACGGTCGCGCACTGCTAACCTGTCGGTGTCGAATCAAAGGGATACCGATACCCATGGACAGCATCTCGCCCATCAGCAGCGCGCTGCAGACGATCGAGGCGCAGCGCGCGGCGGCGGCCGGCGCCGCAAATATCGTGCAGGGCCCGGGTTTTGCCCAGGCGCTGAAAGGCGCGATCGAAAGTGTCAACGCCCGGCAGGTGCAGGCCGACAGCCTTCAGGCGCGCTTCCAGTTGAACGACCCGGAAGTGAGCCTCGAGGAAAGCATGATCGCGATGCAGACGGCGAGCATCTCGCTGCAGGCACTGGTGCAGGTGCGGAACAAGCTGGTCTCGGCGTATCAGGAAATCATGAACCTGAGCGTTTGAGTCGCCGGCCGCGGCGCGCGGTCAGAGCCCACGCGGGCGACTCGCGCCGTGGTGTCTTGCCTCGCAAACCCTCCGGCGAATCGGCGCTGGATGCGGGCCAGTGCTGCGTTCAGGCCGCGATCGCCTCGGTCTTTCCATCCGGTGTTGCATACAGGCGCACGCCGCGCCGCCCCGCGCTCTTCGCCGCGTACATCGCGCGATCGGCGTTTTCGAGCAGCTGCGCGGCGTTCATGCCGTGCTGCGGGAAGACCGCGACGCCGATGCTGGCCGAAATCCGCACCACCTCGCCGTTGATCTGGTAGGGCGCGGCGAGGCTCGCGACCAGCTTGTTCGCGATCCGGATCGCGTCGCGTTCGCCGCGAATCGTCGCGAGCAACGCGACGAACTCGTCGCCGCCCAGGCGCGCCGCGGTATCGGTCGCCCGCAGCGCCGCCTGCATGCGCGCGGCGACCTGCCTGAGCAGTTGGTCGCCCGCCTGGTGGCCGAGGCGGTCGTTCACGGGCTTGAAGTCGTCGAGATCGACGAACAGCACCGCCGCCCGCCGGTCGTTGCGCCCGGCCTGGCGCAGCGCCTGTTCGAGCTGGTCGATCAGCAGGTGCCGATTGGGCAGGTGGGTCAGCTCGTCGAAATTGGCGCGATCCAGAACAAGCCTTTCGTCTTCCTTCCGGCGCGTGATATCGCTGAGGATCGCCACATGGCGCCGCCGCAGCGGATCGTCCTTGGCGATCACGCTGATCTTCAGCCATTCGACGTACAACTGGCCGTCCTTGCGGCGGTTGGTGACCTCGCCCTCCCAGGCGCCGCGGTCGTCAAGGCTTTGCTTGATCGAACGATAGAAGTCGGCGTCGTGGTAACCCGAAGCAAGCAGGCCCGGAGTCTTGCCT
>JAOUFA010000339.1 GCA_029858545.1 Betaproteobacteria bacterium | reverse complement strand
CGCGCTGATCGTTCCCGGCAAGGACGCCTCGCATGCCACCTCGGCGGCGAGATACCTGGAAGAATGCCTGCCGCGCGCGCACTACTGGGACGCGCCGCCCTCCGACCAGACCGAGCAAAGCGCCAACGCCCGGCTGCTTGAATTCCTCCACACCGCGAGCACGACCCCATGATCATCGACATTCACGGCCACTATACGACCGAGCCGCAGGCGCTCCACCTGTTTCGCGACAAACAGCTCGCCGGGCTGGCCGATTCGGCGCGCAAACCGACTTCCACCGACCTTGGCATCAGTGACGAGGTGCTCGCGAAGAGCGTCGCGCCGCAGATGAAGTTCCAGAAGGAGCGCGGCAGCGATCTCACGATCTTCTCGCCGCGCGCCGGCGGCATGGCCCACCATGTCGGCACCGAGGCGGTGAGCCGCGAATGGACGACGATCTGCAACGATCTTATCCACCGCATCTGCACGCTGCTGCCCGACAGTTTCGTCCCGGTGGGGCAGTTGCCGCAATTCCCCGGCGTGTCGACGAAGAACTGCATCGCGGAGCTCGAACGCATCGTGAACGAACTCGGCTTCGTCGGGGTCAACCTCAATCCCGACCCTTCCGGAGGTTACTGGACCGATCCGCCGCTCACCGACCGGCACTGGTACCCGATCTACGAGAAACTATGCGAACTCGAAGTGCCCGCGATGATCCACGTCTCGTCGTCGTGCAATCCGAACTTCCACCACACCGGCGCGCATTACATCAACGGCGACACGACCGCCTTCATGCAACTCATCCAGGGCAATCTGTTCAAGGATTTCCCGACGCTGAAGTTCGTCATCCCGCACGGCGGCGGCGCGGTGCCCTTTCACTGGGGCCGCTATCGCGGCCTCGCGCAGGACATGAAAAAGCCCACGCTCGCCGAGCACCTGCTGGGCAATGTCTTCTTCGATACCTGCGTCTACCACCTGCCCGGCATCGAGCTGCTCGCCAAGGTGATCCCGGTCGACAACATCCTGTTCGCCTCGGAGATGATCGGCGCGGTGAAGGGCGTCGATCCGGAAACGGGCCATCACTTCGACGACACCAAGCGCTACGTCGATCAGTTGCAGAACCTGAGCGACGCGCAGCGCTACCAGATCTTCGAGGGCAACGCCCGCAAGGTCTACCCGCGCCTCGACGCCTTGCTCACGAAGCGCGGCCGTCCCGGCAGGAAGTCCTGATCCAATTCGAACCGCCAGCCAAAGGAACCCCCGCATGTCCCACGCCGTTCTCTCCGACATCCGCCGCGACATCGAGCGCGTCGATTCCGAAACCGTGCGCAATGCGTCCGCCTTTGCCGCCTCGATCCTCGCCGACGTGGCGGGTCGCCGCGGCACGCTCGACGGCCGCATCGCGCCGCTCTCGCCCTCGATGCGCATGGCCGGACCCGCGTTCACGGTCGAGGTCCGCCCGGGTGACAACCTGATGATCCACGCCGCGATGACGCTCGCCCGGCCCGGCGATATCCTGGTGATCGACGGCAAGGGCGACCGCAGTTGCGCCCTGATGGGTTCGCTGATGCTCAACGCATGCAAAAAGCTCGGCCTCGCCGGGGTGGTCATCGACGGCGCGATCCGCGACACCGACGAGTTGCGCGAGTTGGGATTTCCGGTCTACTCGGTGGGTGCGAACCCCAACGGTCCGACGAAATTCGTCCCCGGGCGCATCAACTGGCCGGTGTCCTGCGGCAATGTGGCGATCAGTCCGGGCGATCTGATCGTCGGCGATGCCGACGGCGTGGTCGCGGTGGAACGCGAGAAGGCCGCCAGCCTGCTTCAGCTGGCGGCGAACAAGGTCGCCGACGAGCGCAATCGCATCACCGACATTCTCGCCGGCCGGAACCTCGCGCCGAAATGGCTCGAAGGCTCGCTACGCGCGGCCGGAGTGCTGAAGGAAGGCGAGCGGTTCTGAGCGCGATTTCCGGGGTCCGCGCACCCACCGGCGCCTGTCGCGTCGCCGCCGCGCCGACCCGCGCCGCCAACGCGTCCGCTCATGGGCCCGCGGCGCCGCGTTCGCGTTCGCCCGGCGGCATGAAGAAGATACAGGCGTTCGCCACGAGGATCGTCGAGGCAATGAAGTAGAACGCCGCCACCAGCCCGAAGCGGTCGGCGATCATGCCACCGAGCAACGGCGCGACCGACGAACCGAGCGACTGCGCGCCGAACATGATGCCGACGCTCGTGCCGCCCATGTTCTTGGGTGTCGTCTCGAGCAGCCAGGCCTGCAGCACCGGCCGCACCGCGTAGAGGAAGAAACCGAGGAACGCGATCAGCACGACGAAGGCCAGCGAGCGCCCCGCGAACGCCATGAATGCGAGGATCACCGCCGACATCGCCATGCTCACCATCAATACGCTCTTGCGCCCGACGCGATCGGACAGGTGGCCGGCGATCGGCGCGGCGGCGAAACCCGCGGCCTGCAAGGCGAACATGCCGACGCCGACCCAGAACGGCGCATAACCCATTTCATAGGCAAGAAACAGCGGCAGGAAGGTGAGCAGCGCGTTCTGCGTCATCGAACGGAACGCCGAGCCGGTCGACAGCAGCACCAGCGCGCGGTTGCGAAACAGCGTCCGCAGCCCCTGCAGATAGTCGCCCATCGACTGCACCCGCGCCTCGTCCGGACCTGCGCCCGTCTTGCTCCGCGCGGCCCCGCCCAGTCGCAGGCTGCCGAGCATGACGAAGATCAGCAGCGACATCACGACCCCGGGCAGCACGTTCAGCACCACCACTTCGCGCCAGGTCAGCAGGCTCAACAATGCACCGACCGCTACCGGCGCCAGCGCATCGCCGACGTTGCCGCCCATTCCGTGCAGCGAAAGCACGAAGCCCTTGCTGTGCGGAAATTTCTGCGCGAGCGTCGGAATCGCGGTTGGATGCCACAGGCTGTTCCCCGCGCCGACCAGCGCCACGCAGGCGAGCAGTGCGAGATAGCTGTGCGTGAATCCGATCAGCAGATAGGGAAAACCGACCCAGAACAGCGACAGCGCCATCAGCATGCCCTTGCGGCCGACGGTGTCGACGAGCATGCCCCCGGGGACGTTTGCCACCGCGCCGGCGATGTACTGGCAGGTGATGATCAGTCCGACCTGGCTGTAACTCAACCCCAGTTCCTTGCCGATGATCGGCAACAGCAGGTAGAACGTCGCCGGGTACCAGTGCGTCAGCGAATGCCCGAGCGTGATCAACCAGACATCACGAAACGACCGGCCGGGAGCCTTGCCACCGGCCGCGAGCGAGACGCTCATGCGGTGCTCCTTGTCAGAACGCTCTTTGCCCGCGCCGTGTCAGCCGGGGTGCTTGAGCACGATGTCTTCGAACAGCTTCTGCCACTTCGCCGACTCGTCGAGCGTGCGCACCGGATCGGTCTGCAGAATCCTGATTCCCTTCAGCGGCGAACTCACCTTCGTACTGGAGGGCACGTAGTTCATTTTCGCGAGGTTACCCTGCGCCTCGCCCAGCATGTACTCATAGAACAGCAGCGCGGCATGCGGATGCGGTGCGTGACGCGCGATGCCGATCGCATTGGAGCGTGCGATCGCCGGCTCGAGCGCAAACCAGTCGATCGGCGCTCCCTTCTTCTTCGCCTGTTCGGGCATGTAGTTGTACACGGTGAGCGCGAGCGGTACTTCTCCGGCGACGACCATGTTGTTGAGCAGCGTATGGCCGTGCCGCGGCGAAATGCCGTTGCGCGCGACGAGCTCACGGAAGAATCCAAGCCCGCTTTCACCGCCGCCCATCACATCCACCACCGAAGCGAACCAGTCCTGGTTCTTCGATTCGATGCCGAGCCGGCCCTTCCACTTCGGATCGAGCAGGTCCTTGTAGGTCTTCGGCAGGTCCGCCTTCTTGACGAGGTTCGTGTTGTAGACCTGCACCCACACCGACAACAGCGTCGCGGCCCACTCGCGGTGCGCCGGCACCGACGCGGGCTGCAGATCTCGATGCAGCGGCGAAGTCACCGATTGGAGGATCTTCTCCCGCGCGAGCGCCTCCATTTCCGGAGAGCCGAAGTGGACCGCGTCGACGCTGTACTTCCCGGCGGCCGCCTCGGTCAGCGTGCGCTGCAAGACCTTGTCGGTGCCGGCGCGCCAGACGCTCACCGTGACGCCATACTTCGCTTCGAATGGCTTGATCAGCTTGGGAAGGTCCTTCTCGGCGATCGTCGTATAGAGGGTCAGCGTGCCCTCCTTCTTCGCCGCGGCGGCGATTCGCTCGCTGCGGTCCGGCCCTTCGTCATGGAAGAGCGGACTTTGCGCGCTGGCGGGC
>JAOUFA010000338.1 GCA_029858545.1 Betaproteobacteria bacterium | reverse complement strand
GCTCTCACGCCGGCGGCGGGACCGCCAAGCGCTTTCCCGGCGCCTGCTAGAATTCGCGTCGTTTCCATCCGGAGCACAGCGTGAAGCAATATCGCATTGCGGTCATCCCAGGCGACGGCATCGGCCGCGAAGTCGCCCCCGAGGGGGTGCGCGTACTCGAAGCGGTCGGCGCCCAACACGGCATCGGGTTCACATGGCAGGAGTTCCCCTGGAGTTGCGACTGGTACCGGACCCATGGCCGCATGTGTCCCGAGGAAGCACCCGAGATTCTGAAGCAGTTCGACGCCATCTTCTTCGGTGCGGTGGGCAACCCGGCGATCGTGCCCGATCATATTTCCGTTTGGGGATTGCTGATCGACTTCCGCCGCTGCTTCGACCTCTACGTGAACCTTCGCCCGGTGCGGCTCTTCGAGGGCATGCCCTGCCCGCTCGCGGGCAGAAAGCCCGGCGACATCGATTACGTGGTGATCCGCGAGAACACCGAGGGCGAATACGGCAGCATCGGTGGGCGCGTTTACGAGGGGACCGAGCGCGAGATCGTCACCCAGCAGGCGGTGTTCTCGCGCAAGGGCGTGGACCGCATCATGCGCTATGCCTTCGAACTCGCCAGGACGCGCGCGAAACACCTGACCTCGTGCACGAAGTCGAACGGCATTTCGATCACCATGCCCTACTGGGACGAGCGCTTCACGGAGATGGCCAAGGGCTATGCAGATGTCCGGACCGACCAGTACCACGTCGATGGACTGACCATCCAGATGGTGCTCAACCCGGACCGCTTCGATGTCATCGTCGCATCGAACCTGTTCGGCGACATCATTTCCGATCTCGGCCCGGCGACTGCGGGCAGCATCGGCATTGCCGCTTCCGGGAATATCAATCCCGAAAGGGTCTATCCCTCCATCTTCGAACCGGTGCACGGCTCGGCGCCTGACATCGCCGGCAAACATGTCGCCAATCCAATCGCCCAGATCTGGTCGGGCGCGCTGATGCTCGAACACCTCGGCCACGCCGAGGCAGCCGCCGATGTCATGCGTGCGATCGAGCAGGTGGTGCGCGACGGTCCGCACACACCCGACATGAAGGGCAAGGCGAGCACCAGCGAAGTCGGTGCCGCGGTCGCGAACGCCGTGCGCGCCCAGTCGAAGAACTAGCGCGAGACGCCGCCCGCCGCCCGATGCGGCAGACGGCTCTGTTCGCGGGTCAGCGGAAAATGTCGGCGATGCTGCGCTGCATCGCCTCAGCGGCGGACTTCGGGTCGCTCGCCTGGCGGATCGGCCGGCCGACCACGATGTAGTCGGCACCGTTGGCAAAGGCCTGCGCCACATCGACGGTGCGCTTTTGGTCGTCCGCAGGCCGATTCTCTACCGGCCGTATTCCGGGGGTCACCACCAGCAGCTTGTCGCGAAATTCGGCCTTGAGCCGTGGCGCCTCCAGGCCTGACGAAATGACGCCATCGCAACCCGCTTCGATCGCGCGCCGCGCACGAGAAAGAACCAGCTTTTCGACATCGCAGGCGAAGCCGAGATCATCAAGGTCGCCGCGATCGAGCGCGGTGAGTACGGTCACGGCAAGAATCTTGACATCGCCCTTGTCGCGCCCCGCCGCCTCCATGATCGCCTGATTGCCGTGCACCGTCGCGAAGGTCACGCCCCGCCCATGCAGATTCCTCACCGCGGCGCGCACGGTTTCCGGGATATCGAAGAACTTCAGATCGACGAACACCTTCTTACCCCGTGCCACCAGCCAGTCGAGCAGCTCGAAATAACCTCCTGTCATGAACAACTCGAGCCCGATCTTGTAGAACCGCACCGATTCGCCCAGCAACTCCACCAGCTCGCGTGCTGCGGTGACACCGGGCACATCGAGGGCAACAATCAGGCGCTCGCGCCGGTCGATGGGCAATGCGGAAAGCAGCGTCGGATGCGTCAAACCAACCTCCTGTGCGTGATTCCCGTCATGGGAAGGATCATCGATATCGCCGAACAAGGATAAGGCAGGCGCGCGCCAAAATCCACCGCGCTTGCTCCACGAGGTTCGCGCGCATATTCTCTGCCCAGGGAGGGGATTCGAATGTCATCGAGTGTCGAGGTAGCAGCGTGGCTGCTGTGGGTGCTCGCGCTGTTCGCCACCTGGGCGATCGTCGAACATATCTTGCTGCCCGCGCTGCGTTGGATCGTCACCCATCCTGCCGATCAGGTCATCGACGAACTGGGCGAGCGGCTGCGCATCGCGATCCGGCCGTTCCAGCGCACCCGGCGCCAGGCGCTCATCCACCGGCTGGTGGCCGACCCGAGAGTGCAGGAGGCTGCCGAGGAATATGCGCGCAGCAAGGGCGTCTCGGTACTCGTCGCGCTGGCGAAGGTCGAGCGCTTCGCGCGCGAAATCGTTCCGGCATTCAACGCCTATCTCTATTTCCGCATCGGCTACTGGCTCAGCAAGAAGGTCGCACAGACCCTGTACCGCGTGCGCCTGGGCTACGTCGATTCCGCCGGGATAGCACGCATCGATCCCGAAGCAACCGTGGCCTTCGTGATGAATCACCGCTCGAACATGGACTATGTGCTGGCCGGCTACCTGGCAGCGGATCAGGCAGCGCTATCCTACGCAGTCGGCGAATGGGCGCGCATCTGGCCGCTTTCCGCGCTGATCCGCGCAATGGGCGCCTATTTCGTGCGCCGCAATTCACGCGACGAACTCTATCGCCGCGTGCTCGAGCGCTACGTGGCGATGGCAACCGAGGCAGGCGTGCCGCAGGCGGTCTTTCCAGAGGGTGGCCTGACCCGCGACGGACGCATGCGCGAGCCGAGGCTCGGCGTGCTCGACTATATGCTGCGCGGCTTTCGCGTCGATGCCGGACGCGACCTGGTGTTCGTGCCGATCGCGCTCAACTACGATCGCGTGCTCGAGGACCGCAGCCTGTTGCTTGCCGCGAACCAGGAGACGGCACCGCGCGGCAGTGCACGCGCCTCCTGGAATACCTTGCGATTCCTCGCGCGCAACCTCCTGCTCATGGCGCGTAGCGAGTGGCATCGATTCGGCTACGCCTGCGTCAATTTCGGCACCCCGGTCTCGATGCGCGAATACTGCGCGAGCCGCGGAATCGATTTTCAGCGGCTTTCGGGCGAGCCGCGCAGGCAGGCGACGGCCGCACTGGGCAGGCATCTGATGAGCGCCGTGGGAGCCATCGTACCGGTCGTGCCGGTCGCCCTGATCGCGACGGTATTTGCCGCCGAGCCGCGGCGCGCCTTCTCGTCGCTCGAACTGAAGGCGCAGGCCGAGGACCTGCTGCGGCGCCTCGAATCCGCTGCGGCGCACGTCTACCTGCCCCGCAAGGACCTCGACTATGCATTCAGCGTGGGATTGCGCATGCTCACGTTACGCCGCATCGTGGACGACACGCGTGGACTGTACCGTGCCCGGGAATCGGAACTGCCGCTGCTGCGCTATTACGCCAATTCAATCGCGCACCTGCTGTGAGCGACTCGGCGCAACGGAGGGGAAATGCGGGTCGGACTCGGGTGGTTGCGCACTGCGGTACGAATCCCGAAAAGTTCGGGTTCCGCGCCAGGTCGAGTTGCCGCCCGACAATCGATATTCACTGATGTCCGATAATTCTTCTTCAGGGCAACTGGCAGAAGTTCACAGGCCCGCCCGAGCCAAACTGCTACATTCGATTCAGGTAGCAGAGCAAGCGCACCGATCGATCGGCGCGTGCCTATCCGAGCGGAGGATTTCATGAGCGAATTGTTGCGACGCCTGATGACAGTCACCGGGCGACTCACCCTCACCGGCAACCTTGTCGCGATCGGCTCACTCATCGCGCTCGCCCAGTCGACCGCGCTCTACTGGGGATTCACTCTCGCCTCGGCCGGCTCGGGTCCGCCGATTGGCAGTCTTGCCGAGGGGCTCGCCCGGCAGCCCTGGTTGCTCACCTTGTCGATTCTGCTGTGCGCCGCGGCGCTGTTTCTTCTCGCCACATTCATCTACTGGTCACGCGTCGGCCTCAATCGCCTGATTCGCGCCGCCCAGCGTATCGCAAGTGGCGACGTTTCGCTCAGCATCTCCGGCCTGCGCGGCGACCACACCGAGGCGGGCCAGATGTGGACCTCGATGCGGCAAATGAGCAGTAACCTTGCCAGCATCGCCGGCCAGGTGCGTTCCAGCTCGAACATCATCGCCAACGGCTCGCACCAGATCGCGGAGGGCTTCGCAAGCCTTTCCTCGCGCACGGAGGAGGAGGCGAGCACTCTGGAGGAGACCGCCAGCAGCATGGAGGAACTTTCGAGCACGGTGCGCCTCAACA
>JAOUFA010000337.1 GCA_029858545.1 Betaproteobacteria bacterium | reverse complement strand
AGGTTGTCGAGCACGTTCGCCCGCTCGATGACGTAGCCCATGAACAGGAACAACGGCACGGCAATCAGCACGTCGTTGTTCATGATGCTGAAAGTGTTTTGCGTCAACAGATAGAAGACACGGTTGTCGAAGAACGCCTGATCGGGCTGGAAATAGGCGTAGTAGCCGAAGGCGACACCCATCGCCATCAACGTGAACGCGATCGGAAAACCGAGCAGGATGACGAAGATGAACAGCCCCAGCATCACCAGGGCAAGGACCGGATCGCTCACTTTTGTTCTCCCTTCGCCTGCTGCGCGTGCGCCTGGATCAGCGCATCCTCGAGTTCCTCGACGTCGTGCAGACGCTGCGGCCAGCGCCCGTCGCGAATGCACAGGACGCAGCGCAGGACCTCGGCGACCCCCTGCAGTGCGAGCATTCCGGCGCCGAACGGTATCAGCATCTTCAACTGCCATACCGGAACCCCGACCGGGCTGTTGACGCTCACCTCGCGGATCTTGTAGGCGTCGTAGCCGTAGTGCCACCCGGCGACCACCAGTGCCAGCACGCCGGGAAAGAAGAACAGAAAATAGAGCACCAGTTCGAGATAGCCCTGCACGCGCGGCCGCCACATGCGGTAGATGAAGTCGCCGCGCACATGACCGTTGCGCGACAGCGTGTAGGCGCCCGCCATCAGGAACAGGCCGCCGTACATCATGTAACTCATGTCGAACGCCCAGCTCGTGGGGTCGTTCAGCGCGTAACGCACGAACACCTCGTACGAAGTGCCCAGGGTCAGGATCACGACGCACCAGGCGAATGCGTGCCCGACCGTCCTGCTCAGGTAGTCAATCCCGTAAATGAAGCGATTAAGCATGGCCTTCCACTCCCGATGCCTGTAACAAAATGGGGCGGCGCCGCAAGGCGCCGCCCCAGACTCGAGCTAGACCCAAGAAACTTCCCGGACTCAGACCGGCAATTTGGTCTTGAAAACGTGTTCGTAGCCGAGCTGGAAATCGGCTTCGTTGAGGAACATGTAGTAGGCCACGCGCTTCGCCCAGGCGCGTTGCGAGGCAACCACCTTGGCGAAGAACGGATCTTCGTCGGAGAGCTTCTTGGTGAGGATATCCCAGGCCTTCAACTGTTCCGCGAAGATCGACTTGGGCGTGCGCAGCACGTTGACTTTGTGCTTGTCCTTGAGCACCTGCAGATCGCGCGAATAGTTGTCCATCCCGGTCCACCAGTTCGACGCGCTGGCCGCCTCGACGCTGTACTGCCAGACCGCCTGGAGGTCCTTCGGCATGCTGTCCCACTTCTTCTTGTTGATCAGGATCTCGAAGAACTCCATCGCCTGGTGGTAGCTGCCCATCATGTAGTTCTTGATCACGTCCTGCGCGCCGAAGCGCATGTCGGAGGTCGGATTGTTGAACTCAAAGGCCTCGATCACGCCGCGCTCCAGCGCCGGGATGATCTCGCCGCCCGGAAGCTGGGTCACCTTCGCACCCATCTGCTGGAACAGGTCGGCCGCAAGGCCCACCGTGCGATACTTCAATCCCTTGAGGTCCTTGGCGGACTTGACCGGCTTCTTGAACCAGCCCAGCGGCTGGGTCGGCATCGGCATGCAGAAGAAACCGACGACGTTCAGGCCGAGCTTTTGCAGCAGTTCCTTGTACAGTTCCAGGCCGCCGCCGCGATAAATCCACGCGAGCGTCTGCGGCGCGTCGCAGCCGTTGATCGGGCCCGATCCGAACAGGGAGGCGACCTTGCTCTTGCCGTACCAGTACACCGGCACCGAGTGGCCGGCATCGATCACGCCCTTACCCACCGCGTCCATGACCTCGAAGGGCTTGACCACCGAGCCACCGACCAGATAGTCGACGCGCAGCCGACCTCCCGCCATGTCGTTGACGCGCTTCACGAATTCCTCGGCCATCTCGTTGAAGATGTCCTTGGCGCCCCAGGAACCCTGCATCTTGATGACGATCGGCGACTGCGTGCGGCCGATCATCGGGAAGCCGAGCGTTGCCACGCCAGTCGCGGCTGTAGCGCCAGTCAGGAACTTGCGGCGCGAAGCTTCGGGTTTTTTCTGCTCGTTGCTCATGTATTCCTCCTCGTTGGACGTGACTTGATGAATATGCAGGGAAACGCGCCCCGTACCGGGACGGTCCCCCCGCCTGCTCACAATCGCAGTCGTCAAGCAGGCGCTCATCACCCCTGTGGGCCAACCGCGTGGGGAGATTCTATTCCTGCCTACCAGGGGCCGCAAGGCAACTCGCCCGTCCCATTGCCCGCGATACCCGTCGTTCAAGGCCCTTTGATTTGCGCGAAAGGCGGCGCAGCGAAGTCTTGCGCAAGCCCGACGCGCGCGAGCGTGAGATGACTGCCGGAGCAATTCATCCGGAAACACGCGCCTCACCGCATGCACGACGAAACGGGACGACACGCCGTTCGCGCCCTGCCGTGTGAGGGCTGCTCGCGCTCGTTCCGTGAAAGGCCCGCGCAAGGTTTTAAGGGGTAAAATCCGGCTCCCTGAATTCCACCGACATACCGGTCGCCCATGGAACTTTCACGTAACGATTTCAAACAAGCCCTCCAGGCGGGAAGTCAGCAGATCGGACTGTGGTCGAGCCTGTCGTCCAATTACACGGTGGAAGTGATCGCCGGGGCGGGCTTCGACTGGATCCTGCTCGACACCGAGCATTCGCCGAACGATCTCGAATCGGTGCTCGGCCAGTTGCAGGCCGCCGCGCCCTATCCCACCGAAGCGGTGGTGCGCGTGGCGTGGAACGACATGGTTTTAATCAAGCGCTACCTCGACATCGGCGCCCGCTCCCTGCTCATCCCCTACATTTCGACCGCCGAAGAGGCCAAGGCCGCGGTCTCCTACGCCCGCTATCCGCCCGCGGGCGTGCGCGGCGTGGCGGGCACCACGCGCGCCAATCGCTTCGGCCGCATCAAGGACTATGCCAGGCGCGCACACGAGGAGTTGTGCGTACTGGTACAGGTCGAGACCCGGCAAGGCATCGAGAACATCGAGGCGATCTGCGCGGTCGAGGGCATCGATGGCGTGTTCATCGGCCCGGGCGACCTGCACGCCTCGCTCGGCTATACCGGCGAGACGGCCAACCCGGCGGTGATGCCGTTGATGCTCGATGCGGTGCGCCGCATCCGCAAAGCGGGCAAGGCGCCGGGCTTTCTCACCGGTGTCGAAGCCGATGCGCGGCGCGTGATCGAGGCGGGTGGACAATTCGTCGCGGTCGGCGCGGACGTCGGCCTGCTCGCGCGCGGCGCGGACGCGCTCGCGGCGAAATTCAAGTCCTGAGGCAGACGGCATGAAGCCCGAAGTGATCCTCGTGAGCAGCATCTTCCCGCCGACCCAGGAAGTGCTGGAGCGCGAGTTCAGCTGCCACAGGATGTACGAGGCCGCCGACCGTGAGACGTTCCTGCGCGAATTCGGTCCGCGCGTGCGCGGCGTGGCCACCTATGGCCCGCCCGGCGCGAACGCGGCGCTGATGGACGCGCTGCCGAAGCTGGAAATCATTTCCAACTTCGGCGTCGGCGTCGATGCGATCGATCTCACCGCGGCGAAAGCGCGCGGCGTGGCGGTCACCAACACCCCGGACGTCCTCAACGAATGCGTCGCCGACACCGGCATGGCACTGGTGCTCAACCTGCTGCGCAAGTTCCCGCAGGCGGAGAACCACCTTCGCTCGGGCTATTGGGCGAGCCGCGGCCCCTACGCCTTCACCCGCTCGCTGGGCGGCAAGACCCTGGGCGTGCTCGGCCTGGGAAGGATCGGCGAAGCGGTGGCCAGGCGCGCGCTCGCCTTCGGCATGACGATCCGCTATCACAACCGAAACCGCAAGGACGTTCCGTACGCCTACGACCCGGACCCGGTCGCGCTCGCGCGCAACGCCGACGTGCTGATCGTCGTCACCCCGGGCGGCGCGCAGACGAGCAAGCTCGTCGATTCCCGGGTGCTCGATGCGCTGGGACCCGACGGCTATCTCGTCAACATCGCGCGCGGCTCGGTGGTCGATGAGCCGGTGCTGCTCCGCTATCTCCGGGAAAAACGCATCGCCGGCGCGGGACTCGACGTGTTCGCCGACGAACCGGTTGTGCCGTCCGGGTTCTTCGCGCTCGACAACGCGGTGCTGCTGCCGCATGTCGCAAGCGCCACGGTCGAGACGCGCACCGCGATGGGAAATTTGCAGATCGAGAATCTGCGCAGGCATTTCTCCGGGCAGCCGCTGCTCACGCCCGTGGTCTGATCAGTCCTCGCGCCGCTCGACGCGGTGGACTTCCCGCTCCACCCGGTATTCTCCCTCGATCACC
>JAOUFA010000336.1 GCA_029858545.1 Betaproteobacteria bacterium | reverse complement strand
TGCGCACGCTTGCGATCGCTGACCACCGCGCCCAGAATCAGCCCGGTCACGGCCATCGCGGACATGAGCAACTGGAATTCGAGCACCGTCGCGGACGAGAACCCGGCGATGCGCACCGCGGCGATGATGCCGATCTGAATGGCAAGCAGCGCGAAGATGGCGCCGCGCGTGCCGTGGCGCACGCTGATCCAGATCAACGGAAGAAAAAGCACGTAGAAGAACTTCGGCGCATCCTGCCCGCCGATGCCGAAAACCAGCGCAAGCGCGGCGGTGACCGCGGCCGCCTGCGCGATCATTTCCGCGGCATGACCGCGTTCCGCGGGGCGGCGCAGCGCGCGGTACAGTTGGATCACCACCGGGGTGGTGACCAGAATGCCGATCGCGTCGCCGACCCAGAACTGTAGGGCCGAGTGCGGGGCGTCGACCCAGGCGATGCGGCCCGCGAGCCCGTATGTCCCGATGTAGCCCAGCGCGGCGAGAATCGGGGCAGCCAGGGCCGCCATGACGAAACGGCTCACGTCGCGCAGGCTCTTGAGTTCGGGATCGACGTCGAGCCGGCGCAGAATTGCCGCGGTCGCCGCGTAGCACAGCGTGACGCTCGCTGTCGCGATGGCCGCGTAGGCGAGACTCTGCGGAGCACCGCGCACGATGAATTCTGCGGCAAAGCCGGCGACCAACAGCGCGGGAGTGAACCGCAGACCGTGGACGAGCAGCAGCGCAATGCTGAGGCCAGGCGGCGGATTCCATGGCGTGAGCGCGAACGGTCCCAGCGGATAGATGTCGCTTACCCAGTCGAGCAGAACATACGCCGCGATATAGCCGGATGAAATGAGCAAGGCGCGCATGGGTGCAGGATTCAGGGGCAAGATTGCGGACCGGGTTCCGGCAAACTGGCATCCCGGGAACCGCCTGGGGATCTCGGCCAGACGGTAGCACAGGATGACCCGCGAGGCTGAGCGGCTCGTTCCCGGTTCGGAGGCGCTGGATCGGCCTCAGTGCGCGGTGATTCTGAGCACCGCCTTGACGGTTCGGCCGCCGAGCAGATCCTCGACCGCGCGATTGATGTCACCGAATTCGTAACTCGTAATCAGCCGCTGCACGGGCATCGTTCCGGCGCGGAAATGCTCGAAGAGCCGGGGAATGAACTCGTCGGGCGGGGCGTCGCCCTGCACACAACCGCGCAGCGTGCGGCCGTGCTGGATCTGCACCATTTCGAGCGCCGCTTCGGTGCCTTTGCGCGCGCTGCCGACCAGGCAGCATACGCCCAAGGCGCCCAGGCTGTCGACCGCATGGCGCAGCGCGCGCGGCTCGCCCGCCGCCTCCAGAGAGCAATCGACGCCGGCGCCGCCGGTCGCGTCGCGCACTTCGGCCACGACGTTCGCGCTTCGCGCATCGACGGTATGCGTCGCACCCAGTTCGCGCGCGAGCGCGAGCCGCCGCTCGTGCAGGTCCACCGCGATGAGCGTCGTGCAGCCGGCGATGCGCGCGGCCATCAGCCCCGCGAGGCCCACGGTGCCTGCGCCGAAGACCGCGATTGCGCTCCCGGGCGCGGGGCGCAGCACATTGAACACGGCTCCGGCGCCGGTATTCACGCCGCAGGGAAACGCCGCCGCCTGCTCGAGCGGCATGCCGGCCGGCACTTTGACGACGTTTGCTTCGGTGGCGAGTGCGTGCGTGGCAAACGAGGACTGCTGGAAGAACGCGCCACGCACCGCATGGCCATGCTGGCGCAGCGGCGCGCGGCCGTCGCGCAGCAACCCGCCCATCTTGATGCGCCGCGAGCTGTAACAGTAGCCGGGAAGCTTGCGGAGGCAGGCGGGACATGCGCCGCAGGACGGCGACACCATCACCACCGGGTCGCCGGGCGCCACTTTGGCTACGCGCGCGCCGACCTGTTCGACGATACCGGCCCCTTCGTGACCGAACACGCACGGATAGGGAATGCCAAAGTAGTCGTCGCGTGCGTGCACGTCGGTCTGGCAGATGCCGCAGGCCACCACGCGCACAACCAGTTCGTCGGGCCCCGGTTCGGCGAGTTCGAGTGCCTCGAGGCGAAACGGGCCGCCACGCTCATGCACCACCGCCGCGGTGATCGAGCGCATCACCGCGCCCCGGACCGATCGGTACTCATGCGCGGCGCGACCAGGGCATGAAGCGCCTCGCCGCCCAGCCGACCAGCACCTCGAATCCCACTCCCGCCGCGACCAGTACGATCACCGCCACGAATGCCTCGTTGTGCCGGAAGGTGCGCGAATTGAACAGGATGTAATAGCCCAGGCCGTTGATCGAGGTGAAGAACTCGGCGACCGTGGCGCCGATCAGTGCGCGTCCCGCCGCGAGCCGCAGACCGGCGAGCAAATACGGCATCGACGCGGGCAGGACGACATCGATGAGCGATTTCCACGCCGGGGCGCGGAACGAGCGCGCGACCTCCAGATACTCGTGCGGCACGGCGCGTGCGCCGTCGCAGGTGTTCACCGTGATGGAAAAGAACGCCGCGAACACGATCGTGGCAAGCCGCGCGTCTCCCGTATAACCGAACCAGAGCGTGAGCAGCGGAAGGATCGCGATCATCGGCGTCGCGAACAGACTGTTGACGTAATACCGCAGCGCAAGCTCGACCCACGGCACGCGTCCCATCGTCATGCCCACCGCGGCGCCGGCCAGCACCGACAGCGCAAGCCCGCTGGCCACCGCGGTGAGCGTCGCGGTAGCCGCCGAAAGAAATTTCGCATCCGAGAGCACCGTCGCAAGCACACGCACGATCATGGTGGGCTTTGCTACGTACGCGGGCGCCAATCCGCGCACCGCGAGTTCCCAGACGAGCAGCAGCGCGACGCCCGCCGCGAGCTTCAGGAACCAGGGTGTATCGAGCAGGCGCACGCGCTCGGTCACGACAGGCCCCGCCAGCGCGCGAAATGGTTCTCAAGCGCTCGCCCGATGTCGATCAGCGCCACGCCGAGCACGATGATGACGAGGATCGCCGCAAGCATCAGCGAGGTGTCGAAATTCTGCGATCCCATCATGATTTCCTCGCCGAGCCCGCTGGGCGAGAGGAAGAACTCCGCCGACACCATGCCGACCAGCCCGCGGCCGATCGCAAGCCTCACCCCGGTCATGGTATAGGGGAGCGTGTAGGGAATCATCACATCGCGCCACAGCTGCCATTCGCCCGAACGGAACGATTGTGCGACTTCGATCAGTTCGGGCTTCACGCTGCGCGCGCCCTCGATCGTGTTGTAGAGAACCGGAAACACCGCGAACAGAAACACCACTAGAACCTTCGGCCCGAAGCCGAAACCCATAATCGAGAGAATGAACGGTATCAACGCCACCATCGGCGTGGCGTAGAGCACCATCGCATAGTTCTCCAGCGCGATGCGCAGCCGCGGCACGCGTGCGAGCAGTAGCCCGAGGGGCGCGCCCACGAGCAGTGCCAGCGCGAAGCCGCTGAAAAAGAGCGCGAGCGAGCTACCCGCGCGCCCGAACAGTTCGCCGCTCGCGGCGAGCTGGCCGATGCGGGTGAGCGTCGCCGAGAGCGGCGCCATGAAGGCGCCGCTCGTGCGGTGGCCGACCCACTCCCACAGCGCCGCGCCGGCCGCGATACTCGCCGCCACGACGGCTAGCCGCAGCCAGCGTGATGCGAGCATCAAGTCGCGCGCGAAGCGGAGCCGCCGGCACTCACGGCTTGACCATTGCGTTGGCTGCGGGCCACAGCGACGGGTCGACCATCTGTTCGAACGACGCCGGCGTCTTGTCCGGTTTGATGCTGCCGACCTTCTGCAGAATCGAAGTGAGCACCCCGATCTTCTTGCGCGACAGCCCGTCGCTGCCGTTCGGCCAGAACTCCATGTCGATGTAGGCTTTGAGCGCCTTCTCGGCGAATTCGGGGCTGCGACCGGTGGGCTCGGCGTCGCGCGCGACCTTGGCATGGTTCGCAGGGTTGCGCATGAAGCGCTCGGCCTCGATTAGCCCGGCAATGATTCGCACCAGCTGGTCGCGCTTGGTCGAAAGCGTTTCGCGGTGCACCACCAGCATCAGGTAGTGGTCCACGGGGCGCGCCTGTTTCTGCGTGACGATCTGCTTGATCGGGCTCTTGGTTTGCGCCTCGATGATGGGAACGTCGTCGATGTGCAATACGCCGTACTTGAGCTGTCCGGCGATGATTGCGGCGCCGACGTTCGAGCTAAGCGCCACCTGCTGCACGTCCTCGATCTTCAGCTTGCAGCCTCCCGCGAGCAGGGTGCGCAGCGCGATCGAGCGCGCACCACCCACCGCGTCGACACCCACCGCCTGACCCTTGATCGAGTCACACG
>JAOUFA010000335.1 GCA_029858545.1 Betaproteobacteria bacterium | reverse complement strand
GCAGATCGCCCAGACCGCGCAGCACCCCGTCAGGATGGAAGCCGAGCCGATCGACCGGCGCAGCACTGCGATTGATCCACCAGACACGAAAACCGAAGGACTTCGCGCCGAGCGCGTCCCAGCAGTTGGACGAGACGAAGCCGATCGATGACGCGGGAACCCCGAGCCTCTCCACGGCGAGTGCATAGACCTCGGGCGCAGGTTTGAAGCGCTTCAGCGGATCGACGCTCAGCACGGCAGCGAATGGCTCCTGCATCCCGCAGTGTGCGACCAGCGGCTCGATCATGTCGGGCGAACCGTTGGTGAGGATGGCGAGCTTGCGACCCTGTGCTTGCAATGCCGCGAGCCCGCCCGGGACATCGGGATAGGGAGCGAGGCGCAGGTATTCGTCCATCAGCGCCGCGGTCTTCGCTTCGTCGAGCGCGAGGCCGAGCGCTTCGCAGGCATAGGCGAGCGCTTCGCGCGTGACCGTCGAGAAGGGGGCGTAGCGCCCCATCAGGCTGCGCTGCCAGGTGTATTCGAGCTGCTTCGCCCGCCAGAGCTGCGAGAGCGGCATGCCCTTGCCGGGCCACAACCCTTCGCAGCGCTGTACGACGGCGTGGACGTCGAACAGGGTGCCGTAGGCATCGAACACCAGTGCTGCAACGGTCATATCGAGTTCTCCGTTCTACACGGGGGATTCGCAGTGCGAGTGTACATGCGCGTCATGCCGACTTGGCCTTTAAGTCCGACGATCGCATAATCAGCCTGCCATGGCCGACCGCTATCAGGAATTGTACGGCGCCTTCCGCTGGCAGGTGCCAGTCCGCTACAACATCGCCGAGGCTTGTTGCGGCCGCTGGGCCGAGGATCGGTCGCGTTTGGCCCTCTACTGGGAAGACGAGTCGGGCGCGACCGCGGCGTACAGCTTTCACGACATTCTGCGCGAAGCGAATCGCCTGTCCAACGCACTCGCCGCGCTGGGCGTGAAGCGCGGCGACTGCGTGGCGATCATCCTGCCGCAGCGCCCGGAGACGGCGATCGCGTACATCGCGATCTTCCAGATGGGCGCAGTAGCGTTGCCGCTGTCGCATCTGTTCGGTCCGGACGCGCTGGAATATCGCCTGGAACACGCCGAGGCGAAGATCGCGATCGTCGAGCCCGCGACGATCGCCAATCTCTGGGCGGTAAAGGACAAGCTGAGCCATCTGAAGCAGGTCATCGGCGTCGCCGGTGCGCGCGAGTCGGGCGTGCTCGCCTGGGAGGAACTGCTCGCGAAGGCGAGCCGCACCCATGCCTGCGCCGACACCGCAGCGGACGACCCGGCGCTCATCATCTACACCAGCGGCACCACCGGACCGCCCAAAGGCGCGCTGAAGGCGCATCGCGTGATGCTCGGCAACATGCCGGGATTCATCCACTCGCACGACTTCTATCCGCAGCCGGGGGACATGTTCTGGTCGCCCGCCGACTGGGCCTGGACCGGTGGTCTGATGGACGCGCTCTTGCCCGCCTGGCACTGTGGCCAGCCCATCCTCGGTTTTCGCGGGCGTTTCGATGCCGAGCGCGCGTATTACCTGCTCGACAAATACCGCGTGCGCAATGCCTTTCTCTTTCCCACTGCCCTCAAGCTGATGATGAAGGCCGAGCCCGAGCCGAGGAGAAGATATGAACTGAATCTGCGCTCGATCATGAGCGCGGGCGAGTCGGTCGGCACGACGCTGATCGACTGGGGGCGCGCGCAACTGGGCGTGACGATCAATGAAATGTTCGGTCAGACCGAGATCAACTACGTGGTCGGCAACTGCCAGTCGGCCTGGCCGGTGAAGCCGGGCTCGATCGGCCGGCCCTATCCGGGACATCGCGTGGCGGTTATCGACGAGCAGGGCAAGGAAGTACCGCGCGGCGAACTGGGCGAGATCGGCGTGCATCGCTTGTTCAACGGCGACCCCGATCCGGTGTTCTTCCTCGAGTACTGGAAGAATCCGGGTGCGACGCGCGACAAGTTCATCGGCGACTGGGGCTGCACCGGAGACCAGGGGAAGATGGATGAGGACGGCTACATCTGGTACCAGGGCAGGTCGGACGACGTGATCAAGTCCGCGGGCTACCGCATCGGCCCGGCCGAGATCGAGTCCTGCCTGGTCAAACACCCGGCGGTGGCGAACGCCGCGGTGATCGGCAAGGCGGACGAGACGCGTGGTCAGATTGTCAAGGCGTTCATCGTCGTGCAGCCCGGAATGCGGGCCTCGGCGGTGCTCGAGGAAGAGATCCGCGAGCACGTGCGCGCCCGGCTCGCGCCCTACGAGTATCCGCGCGAAATCGAATTCATCGACGCCCTGCCGATGACCACCACCGGCAAGGTGCAGAGGAAGGAATTGAGGAAGCGCGAAGGGGGAAACAAGAGCTAGCAGCGCGGGCGCGTCACGCGCGCTGCCGATCCGAAAGCTAGAACCTGACGCCGAGCTGCAACGCGCCCATGAATTCCTCGTTGCCGCGTCTGGCGATCGCGGCATCGACGTGCAGCGTGCCGAACAGGGCGATGCCCAGACCAATCGAGGGCAGGCCCCGATAATTGCCGGTCCGGTCGGTGCGATAGCCGGCGCGCAACTGAAACCAATCCAGCAGATTGAATTCGGCGCCGAGCGCGATGTATTGCGTCGCCTTTTCGAGACCCACGGGGTTGTTCCGGGTGATATCGAAATCGAGGGCGACCGTGGTCCAGTCGGTATGGTGACTGATGCCCGCGCGATACTGGGGCTTGAGATCGATCTGGTTGCCGAGGGCTGTCGTGAGGCTCTTGGAAATCACGTTCTTGCCGACCAGGCCGGCGCGGAACCCGGAGCCCAGGTCTTTGGCAATGCCAAGATCGAAGTTACTGCCGCTGTAGTCCTTTCTTCCTTGATCGACCGTGATGTTCGCATTTTGCGGGTTGACGCTGTAATCGAAGGTCCAGTACTTGATTTGCTTGGGGGTGATGCCGATCGCGACGTTGTCGAGAGAGTCAAACTGGTGCGCGAAGCTGACGCCGATTTCCTCCTGAGCGGCGCCACGCAGGTCGAAGCGCGATTGGAGGGAGGAATTGGGATCGTTCAGGGTAGTGCCGTTGCCCAGTGCAAGCAGCGCAGCAAGGGTTGCGGGACTGGGGCTGGTCGCATAGAGGGTCGCGGCGTCTTGCAGCGGCTTCAGAGTCAGTGCGTCGTCGTTCGCGGCGTAAACGAAACGGGCGCCGAGATCCGCACGGGCCGACGCGTAAACCCCGACGCCCAGGGTTTTCCCCGGAACCCCCACCGTCAGGGGTGCGGCAAACAGGTCGACCTCGAGATCCTTGTTGCTTACCGCATTCAATATGGCGCGCAAATCGCCAATCGCGGTCGCGATGGTTCCCGAGTTGGCAGGCGTCTGGCCACCGGCGTTGTTGAACTGGTTGATCGCCGTCGTCAAGCGGTCGGCGGTGGCCTTGAGGTTGTCGATGTTGTCCAACAGTTTGTCGGGGTCGGCCGCATGCACGCTGATGATCGGCAATTCGACGCTGAAGCGATCCTTTTCGCGCTGTAAGGAAAGCAAGGCGGGATTCAGGTAGGACGCGTTGCCGCTAGTTGCGGCCGACACGCCCGTCCCGCCCATCGCCGCCGAGCGTGGGTCGAAGTAGCCGAACGGCGCCGCATGGGCGGCGCCGGCGAGCAATGCCAGGGCCAGGGGAACAACGTGAAGTGCGCGCGGGGTGTTGTACAAGGACTTCTCCTCAATGATCCAGACGGCCTCTCGCAGGCCGCGACCGGAGAACTATAGGGAAGGTGTCGGGTTCAAGTCAATTGCCCAACCGGAATTTTGCGACCGTGCGGCGATGAAGTCGCGATGTCGTTGTGCGGCAACGACATCGTTGCGTGGTCTTGCGGCTCGAAATCGGCGACCGCCGCAAGGTAGGTGTCGCGAGACCCGGAACTGCTAGAATCGTCTGGCGCCCCGAAGACGAATCGAACGTCCGACCTGCCCCTTAGGAGGGGGCTGCTCTATCCACTGAGCTACCGGGGCGCGAAGCGCGGATTTTATCAGGCGAATGCAATGTTCTTGGATCGGGGACGCTCCACGGTGACGAATCTTCTGCCGGACACGCGGCGCCTGGTTGTCGCGCTGATGCTCGCGCAGGCGGGAGCCGTGCAGGCCTGGGACGATGGCACGGTTCCCTTTGTGGTCTCGCCCGAGGAAGTCGTCGATCGCATGTTGCGCATCGCCGAACTGCGCGCCGAGGATTTTCTGCTCGATTTGGGCTCGGGCGATGGCCGGATCGTGATCGAAGCGGCGCGTCGTGGTGCGCGCGGCCTGGGTGTGGACATC
>JAOUFA010000334.1 GCA_029858545.1 Betaproteobacteria bacterium | reverse complement strand
ACGATCGAATCGGGCAAATGGGTTGGACCGGTCAAGGCGCCGGTCAGCGGTGAACTACTCGCTGTCAACGATGCGGCGGTGGCCAATCCGAAAATCGTCAATGCCGATCCCTATGGCGCAGGCTGGCTGATACGCCTGAGGCCGACGAACTGGGAGGCCGAGGCCGCCGGCCTGGTCACCGGCGCGGCGATCGCCCCGGCATTCGAAGCGCGCATGGCGAGCGACGGCTTCGCCGGTTGCGCCTAGTTGCGCGGAACCGTTCCTGCGGCAAGACCGATGAGCGTGCTCGAAATCGCGGCTGGCATCGAAGGTTTCGAATCGTTGCGTTTCGATGTCGATCTGCTGCGCCGATTCGAGACCCTGCCGCCGGCGCGCGGCATACGCTTTCATACCCCGAGCTTCAAGTCCTACGCATCGCCCGAGATCGTTTCGCCTGCCGGAAACGAGTGGCCTGCGGTGTCGATCACCGGCGCCGAATGCAAGCTGCAATGCGACCATTGCAGGGGTCGCATCCTCGCATCGATGATTCCCGCACGCAGTGCCGAAGAGTTGTGGCGCCTGGCGCAGCAACTGCGGCTGCGAGGTGCCAAGGGCATGCTTTTGTCGGGGGGGGCGAACCATCGCGACGAAGTCGAGTACCTCCCGTATCTGGCGACCGTGAGGAAAATCCGGGACGCGTATCCCGACTTTCGCATTGCGATGCATACCGGGCTGGTGGACGACCGCACCGCGCATGCGATCGAGGCAGCGGGAGTCGAGGTGGCTATGCTCGATGTGATCGGCGCGCAGGACACGGTCTCGCAGGTCTATCATCTGCGCCGCCCTGTCGAGGACTTCGCGCGCAGCCTCGAATGTCTGCTCGCGACCTCGCTCAGGGTCGTGCCGCATATCGTGCTCGGGCTGCACTACGGCCGCATGCTGGGCGAGTGGCATGCGCTGGAGATGGTCGCGCGACACAAGCCTGCCGCGCTGGTGCTGGTCGCGGCAATGCCGATCTATGCCTCGCCGCAGCGCCCTTATGCGAGTCTTTCAGCGCGCGAGATCGGGAAATTCTTCGTCGATGCGCGCAGGGCATTGCCCGAGACACCGATCCTGCTCGGCTGCGCGCGCCCGGCAGGGCGCGCCCGTGCGGAAATCGACGCCTATGCCGTCATGGCGGGGCTGTCGGGGATCGCGCATCCGAGCGAAGGCGCCGTCGAGTTGGCGTTTGCGCTGGGACGCGAGGTGACGCTGAGTTCGGCGTGCTGCTCGATCGCGCTGGTCGGCGAGACGAGCGCGCAGCAGGACGAATCGGTACCGCGCGTGGAGCCGCGGCTGTTGGCGCGTGTGAAGCGTCCGATTGAGCGGATTCCGGTGGTCGCGGTGTGAGGCCCGCAGGATGAACACCTGGCGCTGGCTCGATACGGGTGTGCGCGATGCTGCCGAGAATCTTGCGATCAGCCGCGCGTTGACCTACGCTCGCCGCGCCGGCGAGTCGCCGAGTACGCTGCGTTTTCTGCGCTTCTTGCCCTCGGCGATCGTTGGCTTGCATGGCGATCCGGCGCGTGAGCTGGACGTGGCATATTGCCGCGCGCAGCGCATCGCCGTGCGAAAGCGCCCCACCGGTGGCGGGGCCATCTACATGGACGAGGGCGTGCTGGGCTGGGAATTGCATCTGGCGCGCGCCGAGGCGGGCGCGGCGGACATGCCGGCGATAGCGCGGCGCCTGTGCGAGGCGGTTGCGCGGTCGCTTGAGAGTTTCGGCGTCGCCGCCGTGTTTCGCGCACCGGGCGATGTGGTCGTCGCGGGACGCAAGATCTCGGGCAGCGGCGGCGCGTTCGAGGACGAAGTGATTACCTATCAGGGGACATTGCTCCTCGATTTCGATATCGAACGCATGCTGCGGACACTCGGTGCGATGAACGAGGCGGGTTACCAGAGCGCGCGCGCCAGGATGATCGATTTGCGCCGCCTGCTCGGTGTTGCGCCGGATCCGGCAGCGGTTGCGAGAGCGATGACGACGTCGTTTGAGTCACTTTTCGGCGTACGTTTCATGCTTGGCGTGCTGAGCAGCGCGGAACTGAATTTCGGGGGCGCGGGGCACGACGAGAGCGAAATCGACGAAGGGGCTGGTAGTGGGATGGGCACAACCGTGGTCACGACGCTGGGAGGCATGTCATGAAAGGAATTTGGGTGGTTGCGGTAACGATGTTGGCGCTCGCGCAGGCGTCGCAGGCCGCGGACGCGACGTTTACGATGAAGATTATGACCCCTGAAACCGCACTCAAGGCCGCGCAGGCGGCAATCAAGAAGTGCCGCGATGGCGGCTTTCAGGTCGCCGTTGCGGTGGTCGATCGCATGGGTGTGGTGCAGGTACTGTTGCGCGACCGCTACGCGGGTGCGCACACGCCGCGCATGGCACGCGCCAAGGCGTGGACCGCGGCGAGCTTTCGCACGAATACCGGGGAACTGGCCGATGCGACGCAAGCGGGTCGGCCTCAGAGCGGCGTGCGCCAATTACCCGGTGTGGCGGCGGTTGCCGGGGGGATGCTCGTCGAGGCGAGCGGTTCTACGCTCGGGGCAATCGGCGTTTCGGGCGCCCCGGGAGGACGCGAGGATGAAGCCTGCGCCGTGGCAGGCATTGCGGCGATCCGCGACGATCTCGATTTCTGAGCATCCCCACCCGATGAGCGCGACCGCCGTGCCGCTGCGTTCGCCGGAATACGTGCAATTGAGCACTGCCGCGGCGATCACCCTCGGGCTCGTCCCCGGGCGGATGCATCGTACCGACTGCACGCGTTGCCTCAACCTGCTCGTGACCTATCCGGAGGGTTGCCGCGCGAACTGCGCCTATTGCGGTCTCGCGCGACATCGCGAGGAGGCGCGCGCCTACGCCGAGCGCAATTTCATCCGCGTCGACTGGCCGACGCTACGCTATGCGGAGGTGATCGAGCGAGTCAAGGCGGGTGGCGATCGAGGGCGGTTCGAGCGTATGTGCATCTCGATGATTACGCATCCCGACTCGAACCGGGACACCTTTACGTTGCTCGACCAATGGATTCGCGCGTTGCCGGCCTTGCCGGTATCGATTCTCTCCAATCCGACGACACTCGGACGTGGCGACCTTTTGCGATTGCGGGAACACGGCGCCGACATCTTCACCGTTGCGCTCGACGCGGTGACACCGGAGATCTTCGAGCGTACGCGCGGGCGTGGGGTTGAAAGCCCGCATCGCTACGCGTCCTATTGGCGAACGATCGAATGGGCGGCGGAAATCTTCGGCCCCGAGAAATTCGGTGCGCACCTCATTTGCGGCCTGGGCGAGACCGAGCAGGAGCTGCTGACCGTGGCACAGAGGGTCCGTGACCTCGGCGGGCACAATCATCTGTTCGCCTTCTTTCCCGAGCGCGGCTCGCTGATGGAGGACTGGCCGGCAGTGGCCCGTGACGCGTGGCGGCGCGTGCAACTGGCGAGGTATCTCATTGACTTTCGCGGTTTGCGCGTCGAGGCGATGGGTTTCGACGCGGCGGGGCGCGTCGCGGAGTTCGGCGTGAACCGTGAAGAGATCGATACGCTGGTCGCCTCGGGCATGCCCTTTCGCACTTCCGGATGTCCGGGAAATGAGAGCGCCGAACTGTCGGCCTGCAACCGCCCCTACGGTGACTCGGCGCCGGGCGATATCCTGTCGTTTCCCTTCGCTCCGGCGCGCAGGGATGTCACGGGAATCAGGCGCCAATTGAAGGGCGAAGACGTCAAAGTGGGGCGTTGAGCAGTTGGCGCCACCGCTCGACCTCCTTCATGGATTTGATCATGCTATAAGGTAAAGGGCGTATGCAGATGTCCCGTGCGGGCCGGAGTTCTAGTATCATTTTAGAGTGTTCTAATATTTTGGCTGCTTGGAGACAGGCCGGTTACCCAACGAAGGAGAAAGCCCATGGATGCCTCGCCGAACCAGGCATTGATCGACGATCTGATCAATCGCCGCCTTGATGAGTTGCTGCCGCAGAAGATCGAAGACGTGCTTGCCAAACGCGAGGCCGAGCGCACGCCGTCGATGATGATTCTTGCTTCACGCGGCACATTGGACTGGGCCTATCCACCGTTCATCTTGTCGTCGACCGCCGCGGCGCTCGGCTGGGATGTGTCGGTGTTCTTCACCTTTTACGGTGTGCAACTGCTGAGGAAGGATCTCACGCACCTCAAGGTTTCGCCGCTCGGCAACCCGGCGATGCCGATGAAGATGCCGTTTGGGCCGGATTGGTTCAGAGGGCTCAACTGGAATATGCCCAACGCGGTGCAGTCGGCGATTCCCGGTTTCGAGACCATGTGCTCGATGCTCATGA
>JAOUFA010000025.1 GCA_029858545.1 Betaproteobacteria bacterium | reverse complement strand
CGTCGGGGGCGAACGACGGGGCCGCAAGATAGATGCTGCGCACCGTCGGCGGCAGACGTTCGATCAGCACGCGGCACAGCATGGTCTTGCCGCTGCCCACCTCGCCGCTCACCTTGACGATGCCCTCGTCGTTGAGAATTGCATACAGCAGCGCCTCGAGCGTTGCGCCGCGCTCGGCGCCGACGAAGAAGAAGTCGGTGTGCGGCGTGATGCGAAACGGTGCTTCGCGCAGACCGAAATGATCGAGATAGACGCTCACGGCGCGCGGATGCAACGGATGAAAGACTGCTCGAGGTCTGTCGCCGGATAGCGCGCGCGCAGCTCGGCGGGCGCGCCGCGAAAAAGAATCCGTCCTTGCTCGAGGATCGCGAGCGAGGCACACAGTTCCTCGATGTCGGCGAGCACTTGCGAGGTGAAAAGAAGCGTGCGGCCCTGCGCGGCAAGGCGCGCGAGCACCGTTTTGACCGCCACCCGGCTCGCCGGATCAAGCCCGCTCATCGGCTCGTCGAGCACATACAGGTCGCGTTCGACGAGCAGGCAGGCAATCAAACCGAGCTTCTGCGTCATGCCCTTGGAGAGCTGGCGCACCGGTCGCGCGAGCGCCTCCGCCTCGAGCTCCAATTCGGCGCACAGACGCCGGATCGATTCCGGCGCGGGCGGCGCACCGGCAAGGCGCCGGGTCATCTCGATGAACTCGCGCCCGAGCAGGTAGTACGGCGGCACGAAGCGCTCAGGCACCGAGGCCAGGCGCCGGCGCGCCTCGGGTTCGCGGTTCGACACACCAAACAGCTCTATCGTTCCCCGCTCGGGCCGCGACAAATCGAGGATGCACTTGATGAGCGTCGTCTTGCCGGCGCCGTTCGCGCCGACCAGGCCAAAGGCGGCTCCCGCCGGCACGTCAAGATCCACGCCCGCGAGGATTTCGCGGGCGCCGAACTTTCTGACGACTCCGCGCGCGCGCAGCGCGGGGGGCGGGGCGGGAGAACCGACTGAATTTCCGCTCATACCGGCACTCTATAGGCAGATGCGCCCGACGTGCAAAGCGCTCTGTCCGGACGGCGCCGGGCGGTCGCCTGCGCCCCCCGTTTCGTGACCTTTCGCACCATGGCGCGACGCCCGCCCAGGGGCCAGGCGACGGCGTCCAGTAGAATGCAGCCTTTTTCCAGGGTTCCATTTATCGTGGCACACGGGGACGGCGTCGCGCAGGCGGTCGAGATACGCGAGGTTTCATTTGCTTACGACACCGGGCGTCCGGTGCTGAGTGACGTGAGCCTCACGATCCCGCGCGGCAAGGTGATCGGCATCATGGGGCAGTCGGGCTGCGGCAAGACCACGCTGCTGCGCATCATCGCCGGGGTGCTCCGGCCGACGCGCGGCACGGCAAGCGTCCTCGGCACCCTCACCCGCGACCTCGACCAGGACGGCCTGTACGCGATGCGCCGCAGCATGGGCATGCTGTTCCAGTTCGGCGCGCTATTCACCGACATGTCGGTCTACGACAACGTTGCCTTTCCGCTGCGCGAGCACAGCGACCTCCCCGAGGAGCTGATTCACGATCTGGTAACGATGAAGCTGGAGGCGGTGGGGTTGCGAGGCGCCGCGCGGCTGATGCCGGCCGAGCTCTCGGGCGGCATGGCGCGACGCGTGGCGCTCGCGCGCGCGATCGCGCTCGACCCGCAGCTGATCCTCTACGACGAGCCTTTTACCGGGCTCGACCCGATCTCCTTTGGCGCGATCGCACGCCTGGTGCGCAAACTGAACGACACGCTCGGCGCGACCTCGATCATCGTCAGCCACGACGTCGAGGAGTGCCTCGACCTGGTTGACTATCTGTATTTCGTATCTGCCGGCCGGATCGTCGCCGCAGGCACCGGCGCCGAGATCCGGCGCTCGCGCGAGCCCTTCGTCGAGCAGTTCGTCAATGGTCTGCCCGATGGCCCGATCCCGTTTCACTACCCTGCGCCCGACTACGGCAGGGATCTCGTCACCACCGGAGACTGACCGATGCAAGCCTTGCGCGCGTTCATCGAGAGCCTCGGCCACCGCGTCAACGGCATGGTGCTGCGGCTGGGTTTCGCAAGCCGGTTCTTCTTCTATATGCTGCTGCATTCGGGAACCGCGATGCGCCGCTTCCGGCTCACGCTGCGCGAGATCTATTTCGCCGGCGTGCTCTCGCTCATCATCATTCTCGTCTCGGGCACTTTCGTCGGCATGGTGCTCGCGCTGCAAGGCTACGAGACGCTGCAGCGCTTCGGCTCGACCGAAGCGCTCGGCATTCTGCTCGCGCTGTCGCTGGTGCGAGAACTGGGGCCGGTGGTCGCGGGACTGCTCTTTGCGAGCCGCGCCGGCTCGGCGATCACCGCCGAGATCGGCCTGATGAAAGCCACCGAGCAGATCGCCGCGATGGAGATGATGGCGGTCGATCCGATCGCGCGCGTGATCGCGCCGCGCTTCTGGGGGGGCGCGATCTCGATGCCGCTGCTCGCGGCGCTCTTCTCCGCGGCGGGTATCTTTGGCGGCTACCTGATCGGGGTACAGTTGATCGGCATCGACGAGGGCGCGTTCTGGTCGCAGATGCAGGCCGCGGTCGACGTGCGCAAGGACATCGTCAACGGCGTCATCAAAAGCGTGGTATTCGGCATCGCGGTATGCTGGATCGCGGTGTTCGAGGGCTACGACGCGCCGCCCACCGCCGAGGGCGTGTCGGGTGCGACCACGCGCACGGTGGTGACCTCGTCGCTGGCGATTCTTGCGCTCGACTTCGTTCTCACCGCATTCATGTTTACCGGAGGCAATGGCTTATGAACCGTTCAATCATGGATTTGTGGGTCGGTGTGTTCGCCGCGGCCGGGTTGCTCGCGCTGCTGTTTCTCGCGCTCAAGGTGGGCAATCTCGCGTCTTTCTCCACCTCGCAAACCTATGCGGTCGAGGTACGGTTCGGCAATATCGGCGGACTCAAGGTGCGCGCGCCGGTGAAGAGCGCCGGCGTGGTGGTCGGACGCGTGGCGCGCATCGGATTCGACTCTGACAGCTACAAGGCGGTCGTCACGCTCAACATGGACGGCGCGTATCGCTTTCCGAGCGACAGCTCGGCGAAGATCCTCACCGCCGGTCTGCTCGGCGAGCAGTACATCGGCATCGAGGCGGGTGGTGACAGCGCCATGCTCAAGGGCGGTGACCGTATCCGGCTCGCGCAGGACGCGGTGGTGCTGGAGAACCTGATCGGCCAGTTCATGACGAGCCAGGCGGCCAATGGAAAGGGCGCGAGCAAGTGATGCGCGGCGATCGCGCCGCGCGGGCCTTCGGCGCCGCGCTCGCACTGGTGCTCGCCGCGGGCTGTGCGACCGGCAGGGATCCGCGCGATCCCCTGGAAGGATTCAACCGCGCGATGTACCGCTTCAATGACGGCGTCGACCAGGCGATCGCCAAACCGGTGGCCACCGCGTACAAGGCGGCGGTGCCGGACCTGATGCGCGATTGGGTGCGAAACTTCTTCGCCAACATCGGCGACGTGTTCATCGGCGTGAACAACCTGCTGCAGGGCAAGCCGATCGACGCGCTCAGCGACTGGGCGCGCGTGGGCTTCAATACCACCTTCGGCCTGCTCGGGATCGCCGACGTGGCAAGCGAGCTGGGCATCGACAAACACAACGAGGATTTCGGCCAGACGCTCGGCGCCTGGGGCGTGCCCTCCGGTCCGTACGTGGTCCTGCCCTTCTTCGGTCCGAGCACGCTGCGCGACACTGCGGGCCTGACGGCCGACACGCTCACCGACCCGCTGACCCGACACAAGCCGGTCAGGGAGCGCAACGCCGCGACCGCGCTGCGCTATACGGGCGTACGTGCCGACCTGCTCGGTGCGAGCGATATACTTGACGAAGCGGCGCTCGACAAGTACAGCTTTCAGCGCGACGCCTGGTTGCAGCGCAGACGCAGCCAGATCTACGATGGCTCACCGCCGCGTGAGGCGGACCCGGCGGCCGAGTCCGGCGAAAATGGCGCAGGCGCTGCCGTCGAGCGTTCGCCTGCGACACCTGATAATTGAAAAGGAAACACATGAACCGCAACGCTGAGAACCTGCAACCGACGCGGATTCGGCGGGCGAGCGCGTACGCGCTGTGCGCCCTGACGCTGCTGTGTGTGACGCCGGCCGGCGCGCAGGCCCAGCCCGGTGCCGCGCAGGCAGCGATCGGCCCGGACACGGCGCCCGATGTCCTGGTGAAGACCGTGACCCTCGAGGTGCTCGACCTGATCGCGAAGGACAAGGACCTCCAGTCGGGCGATCGCAACAAGCTCGTTGCGCTGATCGACGCGAAGGTGCTGCCGCACTTCAATTTCGAGCGCATGACGATACTCGCGATGGGTGCGAGCTGGCGAAATGCCGCTCCCGCGCAGAGGAAACTCCTCATCGAGGAATTCAAGACGCTGCTCGTGCGCACCTACGCGAGTTCACTGACCGCCTACAGCAACCAGCGCTTCGACTTCCGCCGCCTGCGCGCCAAGCCCACCGACACCGACGTGACGGTGGTGGTAAGGGTGCTGCAATCGGGCGCGCAGCCGGTGCCGATCGAATACGACATGGAAAAGACCGCCGCCGGCTGGAAGGCCTGGGACGTGCGCGTCGCGGGTATCAGCCTGGTGCTGAACTACCGCACCGAGTTCGCGAACATCGTGCGCGATTCGGGAATCGACGGTCTCATCAAGACGCTGACCGCCAAGAACAGCGCCGCCGAAAGCGCCGCCAGCGCGAAGAAGAAATGATCCGACGCGACAACGACCGGCTGGTGGTGGCCGGGCCCGCGAACCTCGCCAGTGCCGCGGCACTGCTGCGCGATGGCGCCGAGCAGGTGCGCGCCGGCGCGCGCAGCGTCGATCTGCGCGAAGTCACCGAACTCGACTCCTCGCTGCTTGCCGCGCTGCTCGCATGGAAGCGCCTGGCGCGCGAGGCCGGCGGCGAGTTGCGCATCGTCGGCGCGCCACCGGGACTGCGCACCATCGCCGAGCTGTACGGCGTCACTGAATTGCTCGGCGCCGACGCGGCAAGCTGATCGAACGCCGGTGCGTCGGGATCGACCCGGCCGCTGCAATCCGCTCCACGCCATGAACCACCCTGCGATCGAGGTACGCGATGTCGTCAAGCGCTATGGCGACGTGCGCGCGCTCGACGGCGTGAGCCTCGCGATCGAGCAGGGCGAATTCTTCGCCCTGCTGGGTCCCAACGGCGCGGGCAAGACCACACTCATCAGCATCGTGGCCGGCCTTACGCGCGCCGATTCGGGCAGTGCACGCGTGCTGGGAGCCGATGTGCGCGCCGACTACCGCCGCGCGCGACGTCTGCTCGGCGTGGTGCCGCAGGAACTGGTGTTCGATCCCTTCTTCACGGTGCGCGAGACGTTGCGCATTCAGGCGGGCTATTTCGGCCTGCGGCGCGACGATGCCTGGATCGAAGAGATTCTTCATCACCTCGACCTGGGCGCGAAGGCCGACACCAACATGCGCGCGCTCTCGGGAGGAATGAAGCGGCGCGTGCTCGTCGCGCAGGCACTGGTGCACCGGCCGCCGGTGATCGTGCTCGACGAGCCGACTGCGGGAGTCGATGTCGAATTGCGCCAGGGACTGTGGCATTTCGTGCGCCGGCTCAATCGCGACGGACACACGGTGGTGCTCACCACCCACTACCTGGAGGAAGCCGAGATGCTGTGCAAGCGCATCGCGATGCTCAAGGCCGGACGCATCGTCGCGCTCGACTCGACCGAAAATCTGCTCGCCAGCTTCTCGGGACTCTACCTCAAGCTGCGGCTGGAGCGGGACGAACTGCCGGACAGACTCGCCGCGCGCGTGCACCGGCGCGACGGCGCGCGTGTCACGCTCAAGCTGGGCGATTACACCGAGCTCGAGCAACTGTTGCACGACTTGCGCGAAGCCGGCATCGCGATAGCCGAGCTCGATCTCCAGCAGCCCGACCTCGAAGAAGTCTTCATGCGCGTGGTGGGCTCGCAGCGAGCACTCTCGGGCACGCCATGACGAGTTTCACCACGCTGCTCTACAAGGAATTGCTGCGCTTCTGGAAGGTCGCCTTTCAGACGGTGGCGGCACCGGTGCTGACCGCACTGCTCTACCTCGCGGTATTCGTCCAGGCGCTCTCCGGACGGGTCGAGGTCTATCCCGGCGTGGCCTACGTATCGTTCCTGCTGCCGGGTCTGGCGATGATGAGCGTGCTGCAGAACGCCTTCGCCAACACGTCGTCCAGCCTGATCCAGTCCAAGATCACCGGAAACATCGTCTTCATCCTGTTGCCGCCGATCAGCTACCTCGAGTTCTTCGGCGCCTACGTGCTCGCCGCGATGGCGCGCGGACTGGTGGTGGGTGCGGGCGTGCTCGCGATCACCGCGTGGTTCGCCCACCTGCCGATGGTCGCGCCGCTCTGGTCGCTCGCCTTCGCACTGCTTGGCGCGGCGCTGCTGGGAGCGCTCGGCCTGATTGCCGGGATCTGGGCCGACAAGTTCGATCAGCTGGCGGCGTTCCAGAACTTCGTCGTCATGCCGTTGACCTTCTTGTCGGGGGTGTTCTACTCGGTGCACCGGCTGCCGGAGTTCTGGCAGATCGCCTCGCACGCCAACCCCTTCTTTTATATGATCGACGGCTTTCGCTACGGCTTTTTCGGCGTGTCCGACGTCCCGCCGGCGGTCAGCCTCGCGGTGGTCGGGGTAAGCTTCGCCCTGGCGTGCGGCGCGGCACTCGCGCTGCTCAGATCGGGCTACAAATTGAGGACCTAGGCAATCATGGTGACTCCGGATAGCGTCGCCCAGGGCATTCGTGCCGGGCTCGCCTGCGAACGACTCGAAGTGAAGGGTGACGGTCAGCACTTCGAAGCGCTCATCGTCGCGCGCGCTTTCGAGGGCAAGAGCCGCGTACAGCGCCACCAGCTGGTATACGCCGCGCTCGGCGACCGCATGCGCGCGGAGATTCACGCGCTGTCGATGCGTACGCTCACGCCCGAAGAATGGAACGCCGCGGGGGACTGAAATGGATGAAATGACTCTCGGGGATGGCGGAGGTACGGTGATCTTCACCCCCGCATCGGGACCGCATGGATAAGCTGAGAATTGTCGGCGGCCAGCCGCTCGAAGGCGAGGTCCACATTTCGGGCGCGAAGAATGCCGCGCTGCCGATTCTTTGTGCGGCGCTGCTCACCGAGCGCCCGCTCAGCCTCGAAAACGTCCCGCAGCTGATGGACGTGACGACGATGGCGAAGTTGCTCGGGCAGATGGGCGTCGAAATCGGCGCGCGCTCGGGCGGGCGCGTCGAGCTGCGCGCCGCGCGCCTCGACAATCCCACCGCGCCCTATGAAATGGTGAAAACCATGCGCGCCTCGGTACTCGTACTCGGTCCGTTGCTCGCGCGCTGCGGCGAAGCGCGCGTCTCACTGCCAGGCGGTTGCGCGATCGGCCAGCGGCCGGTCGATCAGCATATCAAGGGCCTGCAGGCGATGGGGGCAACCATCGATGTCGAACACGGCTACATCCATGCCACGGCGAGCCGCTTGCGCGGCGCGCGCATCGTGATGGATCTGATCACCGTCACAGGCACCGAGAACCTGATGATGGCGGCGACGCTTGCCGATGGAATCACCGTGCTGGAGAACGCGGCACGAGAGCCCGAGGTGGTCGATCTCGCGCGTTGCCTGTCGGCGATGGGCGCGCGGATCGAGGGCGCCGGCAGCGACGTGATCCGCATCGAAGGCGTCGCCTCGCTCGCCGGCGCCGCCTACCGGGTAATGCCCGATCGCATCGAGACCGGCACCTTCCTGGCCGCGGTCGCGGCCGCGGGCGGACGCGTGCATCTGCTCGGCGCGGCGCCCGGAACACTCGACTCGACCATCGGCAAGCTGCGCGAGGCGGGTGCGAGGATCGAGGTCGCGGGTGATGCGATCGACATCGCGATGGAACGCCGCCCCGATGCGGTGAGCCTGCGCACCGCCCCGTACCCGGGCTTCGCCACCGACATGCAGGCGCAATTCATGGCGCTCGACTGCGTGGCGCGCGGCACCGCGGTGATCGCCGAGACGATCTTCGAGAACCGCTACATGCACGCGCTGGAGATGCAGCGCCTCGGCGCGGACATCACGATCCAGGGCAACATGGCGGTGGTGAAGGGCGTCGAACGCCTGCAGGGGGCAACCGTGATGGCGACCGACCTGCGCGCCTCGGCGGGTCTGGTGATCGCGGGCCTGGTCGCCGAGGGCGAGACCGTGATCGAGCGCATCTATCACCTCGACCGAGGTTACGAGGGGCTCGAGAAGAAGCTCTCCGCGCTCGGCGCGGAGATCGAGCGGATACGCTAGCGCCCGCTTCGTCGGCCCGATGCTCGGGGCCGCTCAGGTCTGCGGCGCGACCTGCTCGTAGGCGAGCACGCGTTCGCGCAACTCGGCGGGCAGCGGGGTTGACTTCATGGTCTTCGGATCCGCGTTCACGTACACCAGTTCGGCGGCGATGAGCGGCGCCTCGCTCGGCGCGGGCTCTTCGCGAAAAATCTCGAAATGGAAGGTCATGCTGCTGCGGCCGAGCTTGCCGACGCGGGTCGCCACCGACAGCACGTCGTCGTAACACGCCGAACCGAGGTAGTTGACCTCGGCCTTCCTGAGAAACACATCGCTGCCGTACTTTTCCACGTAGCCCTGCGGGTAAGGCAGGCCGATTTCGCGCCAATACTCGGCGACCGCGGTGTCGATGTAGGTCAGGTAGTGGCCGTTAAAGACGATCTTCTGCATGTCCACTTCGGCCCAGCGCACCCGCAGGCGGGGGCGGCATTTGAAGTCTTCGCGCGGCATCCTGGGGGTTCCCTCCGAAGGGGGCGATCCTGGCGTCCCTAGACTCTGCAAAAGAATACTGGCAACATGCCGTGATAACAAGCTTGCAGTATCCCAGTCTAAACCAAAGTCGGAGGAGGGTGACCATGTTGCGTTCAGTTCTGTTTGCGGTACTCGCGGCGGCGGCCGGCACTGCGCTCGCGCAAGGGGCGATAAAGATCGCCATTCTCGGGCCGATGGCATTCGTGCAGGGCGAGAATCACTGGGCCGGCGCCGAAATGGCGCGCGACGAGATCAACCAGGCCGGCGGCATCTCGGTCGGCGGCAAGAAGATGCAGATCGAGCTTCTGCGCATCGACACCAACGAGATCCAGTCGGTGCCCGACGCGACCAACGCGATGGAACGCGCGGTCTCGCGCGACAAGGCCGACTTCCTGATCGGCGGGTTCCGCTCCGAGGCGGTGATCGCGATGCAGGAAATCGCGATGGACTACAAGAAGATCTTTCTCGGCGCCGGCGCGGCGCACTCCAAACTCGGCATCAACGTCGAGCAGAATTACGATCGGTATAAGTACTGGTTCCGCCTCGCGCCCACCAAGGACGTCGATCTGGCGAAGACCGTGTTCACGATTCTGGCCTCGGTTGCCGCGCAAATCCGCAAGGACATGAACAAACCCGCGCCCAAGGTGGCGATCCTCGCGGAGAAAGCGGTCTGGACCGAGGCGCTCGTCGCCGCCGCGCAGAAGAACCTGCCCGCGATGAAGATGGAAGTCGTCGGCACCTGGCAGCCCTCGGCGACCGCCACCGACGTGACCGCCGAGCTCTCGGCGATCGAGCGCGCCGGCGCCGACATCGTGTTTACCATTCTTTCCGGGCCGGTCGGGATCTCGGTGGGCAGGCAGATGGGCGAGCGCAGCATGAAAGCGATCGCTTTCGGCATCAACGTCGAGGCGCAAAAGGACGGCTTCTGGCAGGCGTCCGCCGGCAAGGCGAACTATGTCGCCACGCTCGATACCTACTCCGAGGTCGAGGTCACTCCGAAGACCGTGCCGTTCGTCAAGGCGTTCAAGGCGCGCTACAACAAGTCGCCGACCTACAACGCGGCAAGCTACGACGGCATCATGATCCTGAAGGCGGCGATCGAATCGGTGGGATCGATGGATGCCGACAAGATCGTCACCTATATCGAGAACAACGTCCACGTCGGCACCGCGGGCACCGACACTTTCGACAAGCGTCATGACCTCGTGTGGGCGCCGGGCAAGACAACCGGGATCGGCGTGCAATGGCAAAACGGCGAAAAGGTGCCGTTCTGGCCGCCGCAGATAAAGGGCATGAAGTCCTTCAAGCTGCCTGGCCACTGACGCGCCGGCGCATTGCACTCGACGCCTATTGACTCGGGGCGCGCTGCGCGGCGCGCCCGTTTTTTGCCAGCATGTTCGAAGACATCCTCGTCACCGGACTGATCAACGGCGGCGTCTATGCGCTGCTCGCGGTCGGTTTTTCGCTTGTGTTCGGTGTGGCGCGCATCGTCAACATCGCGCATACCGCGTTCTACATGCTCGCCGCGTATTGCTTCTACGCACTGCTGGTCAAGGCACATTTCGGCTTCGCACTCGCCGGCCTGACCGCGGTCGTCGCGGTGGTGGCGCTCTCGGTGCTCAGCTACAAGCTCGTCATCGAACCAGTGCGCGAGCACGAATCGGCGGTATTGATTGCGACCATCGCGCTGGCGCTCATCTTCCAGGAATTGATGCTGTTCTCCTTCGGCGGCAATTTTCTCGGCATTCCGTCCACATTGGAGGGCACGGTCACCGTGATCGGCGTGAAGATCGCCTACCAGCGTCTGCTGATCCTCGCCGTCGCGGCGTTGATGCTCGGCGCGACCTGGGCGCTGCTGTATCGCACGCGGCTGGGCCTCGCGATCCGCGCCACCGCCAACGATCTCGAGGTCGCCAACCTGATGGGCATGAACGTGCAACGCGTGGCGATGGCGACGGTGGCGATTTCGGTGGCGCTCGCGGCGATTGCCGGCGTGGTGGTGGCGCCGGTATTCGTCGTCGACCCGTTCATGTGGCTCTCGCCCCTGGTCACGATGCTCGCGATCGTGGTGCTGGGCGGGCTGGGCAGCATGAAGGGCAGCCTGATCGGCGCGTTCATCATCGGGTACGTGGAGGCGATCACCGTGTTCGCGCTGCCGCAGGGCTCGTTTCTGAAGGGCGCGGTGGCGCTTTCGATCATGGTCATCGTGCTGCTTGTGCGGCCGGAGGGATTGTTCGGCGTCTCGTTCGAGGAGGAGCGCTAGGCGGCGCACAAAGAAGATGAGGAATCCGATCGCTTTCGCCGCCCGCTGGCTGTGGGTGGAACTGAAGAACGAGGTGTTTGTACTGCCCTCGCGCAGCCTCGTGCTCGCCTGGGTGGCGACGATACTGCTGCTGCCTGTCATCTATCCCGATCCCTACATCCTGCGCGTCGCCGTGCTGACCTGCCTGTTCGCCGTGTTCGCCGCAAGCTGGGACCTGCTCGCGGGCTACGCCGGCCAGGTGAACTTCGGCCATGCGTTGTTCTTCGGCGCGGGAGCCTACGGCTCGGCGATGCTCTCGCAAAAGCTCGGTCTTTCCCCGTGGCTCACCATCTGGCTCGGCGCGGCGATCGCGACGCTGTTCGGCGCGGTGACCGGCTACCTGTGCCTGCGTCTGCGCGGCTCGTATTTGTCGCTCGCGACGCTCGCCTTTCCGCTCATCGTGATCGGGCTGTTGTTCGCCTTTCCCGACGCCTCCGGCGGCGAACTGGGCATCTCCGGACTGCGGTCCCTTGCGACATCGCGCACCGCCAACTATTACATCGCCGCGATTGCGATGCTGATCCTCGTATTCGGCATGTGGAAGATCGCCGATTCGAAGTTCGGTATCGTGCTGCATGCGATCCGCGACGACGAGGTGGCGGTACGTGCCTCGGGCATCAACACCACGCACTACAAGCTCGCCGCCTTCGCGATCGCCGCGTTCTGCGCCGGCATGGCGGGCGCACTGCTCGCGCACTTCATCCGCATCGCCGATCCTTCCACGCTCGCCACCGCGTTGTCGTTCCAGGTGGTGATCTGGGGGATCTTCGGCGGGGCGGCGACGATCTACGGCCCGGTCGCCGCGGTATTCATCCTCTACCCGCTCACCGAGTGGCTCGGCAGCTTCAAGGCTTTCGGCGAATTGCGCTTGCTGATCTTTGCGGTGATCGTGCTGCTGGTGCTGCTGTTCATGCCGCGCGGCCTCTCCCCCTGGGTGCGCGACAAGATCGAGACCGAGTGTCCGCGCTGCAAGCAGAGGAACGGCGTCTGGCGTTCGGTGTGCCGCCTGTGCGGAGCGGGACTCGGGGTTGCGGCGCGCGCGAACGGCGCTTCGGCGCGCCAGTAGCAGGGTTGCAAGCGAGCGCCCGAACAGCACCCGTTACGACGCGCCCAGGTCGGGCACGATCGGGATCAGCAGATGGGACGGATGGCGGTCACCGGTATGCACGACATGACGGCCGCGGTTGACCGTGTTTTCATGCTTGTAATGCGCGATCGCGGTGGACTTGTTGATCTCCGATCCCTGCACGATCAGGACCAGTGCTTCGCCGGCTTCGAAGCGGGTTCCCGACGGCCAGATCTCCACGTCGACCTCAATGACCGAACCCGCCGGAACGGGGAGCAGCCGTTGATGACTGAGCACGGGCTGTTGCGGCGTGCTGCGCCGCGGATCCAGCTCCCGGTGCGATGCGCGCAGCCACCCCAGCGCAACCGGGCCATTGTCGAACTGCGCGCAGTACGGAAACGGTACGATCGCACCCGAGGCGTCGCGTTTCTGAATTCCGACAAACAGGTCCATGTCATCGGCGCCTCGCGCCTCGACGTAGACATGCAAGGCCATGTGTCCCACCACATCGGTTCTTTTCGCGAACCTGAACTCAAACTCGGCGTGATCGGGCGTTGCGGACTTGTCGGCCGCGTCATACGACTGAAGGCCGGCGCGCGCCGGCGCCTCGAGACGAAGGGTACGGCTCTCGCCGTCCAGAAATAGCTTCGTGTACCGCGTCCGCGCGATCGGCCACTCTTGCTCGGCGTACTTGCCGCCGACGTAGTGTCTCTCGCGCGCCTCCAGCAATACCGGCGGCCAGTCCCTGATCTCGTTTTCGATGCCCTTGAGGAAATGGTCGAAGAACACCCTTTGCCTCGCGACGCTCTCCGGCTCGTAGTAATACGCCCATTTCTTTCGCCCATGCACCTCGAGCCATTTCCGTGGCGAGGCGATGCCCTTGAAACCCTCGAGGGTTCCCCGGGTATGCAGACCCTGATCGGTCCAGCTCGCGACGACGTAGGCGGGCACGCGAATCTCGCCGAATCGCGCCGCCTTGGATGCCCAGAAGTCGTCGAAAAACGGGTGCTCCCGGGTCTCCAGCGCGAGGTCCTCGATCGCGGTGCTGCTCGCGCCCCAGCGTTGTGCGATGTAGGTCCAGAAGGAACTATCGGGTACGCCGCCGTGGTAGACCACCTCCCGATAGGTGTCGCTCCAGCCTTCCCAGGGGTTGATCGCCGCCAGATGCGGCGGATTGCGTCCGGCCACGCGCCACTGACTGGAGGCGAGATACGACACGCCGGACAGACCGACCTTGCCGTTACTCCACGGCTGGGTTCCGGACCATTCGATCACGTCATAGAAATCATCCGCCTCCTGCTCCGACAAATATGACGCGCGGCCACCCGAATGCCACATGCCGCGTGGATCGACATTCACCACCGCATAGCCCGCGGGCACCCAATAGTCGGGATTGGGCGCCTCGAATGCGGTTCTCGGCGAGAGATGTTGCGGATCTACCGCGCCAGGCAGGTATCTTTCGGGCTGGTTGGGCACATGTTTGCCATAGGGCCCCCAGGCGATGATCGGCGCCGCGGATTCGTCGTTCAGCGGACGATGCACATCGGCATAGATTTCAACGCCATCGCGCAGACGAATTGCGACATCGCGCTCGATGCGCATGCCGTGGTCGATGCTCACGCGGTAGCGCGGCGCCTGACCGCCTCGCGATTCCGGCGTGGCGAAGGGGGCGCGGAATTTCAGCTCGACACGGGGGCGATTCATGAACTGCTCGTCGACATGCGTGCGCGCAGTTACAGCCCCAGGTAACCCGCGCGCAGCACCTCGTCGGCCATCAGACTCGGCGCATCGCCCTCGGCGATGATGCGCCCCTGCGAGAGAACGTAGTTGCGGTCGGCCATGCGAAACACCTGGCCGATTTCCTGTTCGACGAGCAGCACCGGAATGCCTTCCTCGTGCACGCGCGCGATCGCGCCGAACAGCTCTTCGCGGATTTTCGGCGCGAGGCCGAGCGAGGGCTCGTCGATCGCGAGCAGCTTCGCTTCGAACATCAGCGCGCGGGCGGTCGCGAGCATCTGCTGCTCGCCTCCCGAAAGCGTGCCGGCAACCTGGTCCTTGCGCTCGGCGAGCCGCGGAAACAGCGCGAAGCAATGCTCGATACGCCTTTGCGTGCTCGCCGCGTCCCGGGAGAGGTAGGCACCTGCCATCAGGTTCTCGAGCACGGTCAGCTCGCGAAACGGTCGTCGCCGCTCGGGGCACAGCACCAGCCCGCGGCGGCGAATTTCGTGCGGCGGCAGGCCGTCGATGCGCTCGCCGGCAAACCGCACCTCGCCTTCGAGCACGATGTCGCCGGTGGTGCCGCGCTTCATCTTCGCCTCGAAATTCACCAGCCCGGAGATCGCACGCAGCAGCGTCGACTTGCCCGCACCGTTGGGCCCGACCAGGCCGACGAATTCGCTCTCGTCCACGGCGAGCGACACCTCGGAGAGAATTTGCGCCTTGTCGTAGCGAACCGCGAGATGGCTGACCTCAAGCAGCGGCATGCGCGTCTCCCGCGAGCGCGGCGTGTCCGCCGCCCAGATAGGCTTCGACCACCTTCGGGTTCTTCACCACCTCGGCGGGCGTTCCATCGGCGATGATCTCGCCGTAATCGACGACGATCACCCGATCGACGATCGACATCAGCTCCTTCAGCTTGTGCTCGATCATCAGCACCGCCGGCCCCTCGGAGTGCAGGCGTCCGAAGCGCCCGCCCTTGTGCAGTCGCCTGATCGACTTGGCAAGCAGCTCGGATTCTGCCGGGTTGAGCCCGCCGAGCGGTTCGTCGAGCAGCAGCAACTCGGGTTCGGTGGCGATCGCGCGCGCCACCTCGAGGCGCTTGAGATCACCCTGCGACAGCGCCGAGGCGGGTTCGAGTGCCATGTCCGAGATGCCGACGAATTCGAGCGCATCGAGCGCCTTGTTCTCGATCTTCTTCACCCATTCGCCGCGGCTCTTGGCGCGCGGCGAGCACAGCGGCACCATCACGTTGGCGATGATCGGCAGGTGGCGAAAGGGACGCGTGTTCTGGAAGGTGCCGGAGATGCCGCGGTTGACCACGTCCCAGGGCCTGAGCCCGGTGATGTCTTCGCCGTTGAATACGATCTTCCCCGTATCGGGCTTGAGGATCTTGGTGATCAGGCGCAGCAGCGTGGTCTTGCCCGCGCCGTTCGGGCCGATCAGCCCGACGATCTGATCGCGCCGCAGCTCGAAACCGACGCCGTTGACCGCAGTCAGCCCGCCGAAACGCTTGGTGAGATTGTCGATCGCAAAAAAGGTCATCGCCGGTCTGGTCCGATAGTGTGGGATGCGGAAACGCGTGTCAGGCTTCGTCGCGCAGCTCGCGGCGCGACACCTTGCCGACGTCGGTCTTGGGCAGCTCGCCCCGGAATTCGACCAGCTGCGGCACCTTGTACTCGGCGAGCTTCGCACGGCAATAGGCTCTGATCTCGTCCTCGGAGAGCTTGCCGCGCGCGTCGGCTTGCAGGACCACGATCGCCTTGATGAGCTGGCCGACCGACGGGTCGGGAACGCCGATCACGCCGGCGGCCTTCACTTGCGGATGGGCGTAGAGTACCTCCTCGACATCCTTGGCGAATACCGAATAGCCTTTGTACTTGATCAGGTCCTTGGTTCGATCGTAGAAGAAGAAATAGCCCTCGTCGTCCATGCGCACGATATCGCCGGTGCGCAGCCAGCGCCGGCCGTCGAGCTCGACGAAGGACTGGGCGGTCTCCTCGGGCCGCTTCCAGTAGCCCGACATCACGGTCGGGCCCCACAGCACCAGCTCGCCGGTCTCCCCTGGAGCCACCGCCTGGAGCGTCTCGGCATTCAGCACCGCCGCGCTCATGCCCGGGGCCGGACAGCCGAAGGAATTCGGCTTGGGCCGATCCACCGGATTGATATGACTGGTCGCGGCCACTTCGGAGAGCCCGTAGCCCTCGGTAATGCGCGAGCCGGTGCGCTTCTCCCATTCCTGCATGGTCGATTCGTGCAGGGTATCGGCGCCCGAGAGCACGAGCTTCATGCGGGCCCAGTCCACTTTCCCGGTGTCCTTGTGATCCTTGAGGTACTCGTAGAAGGTCGGCACGCCGTAGATGACGGTGGCGCGATAGCGTTCCATCGCGGTGAGAATCGCCTCGGTATCGGGGTTGGTGAACAACAGCAGCAGGTTGCCCTGCGCGAGGTTGTTCAGCATGATCACCGCCTGACCGTAGATATGAAAGAACGGCAGAAACGCGAGCACCACTTCCCTGCCCGGGTCGAACAGCGGCGTATAGACCCGCGCGATCTCCTGCGCGGCGATCAAGTTGTAGTGGGTCAGCATCACGCCCTTCGGGCGCCCGGTGGTTCCGCCGGTGTAGGGCAGCGCGGCAAGGTCGGTCTTGGGCTCGATGGCCACGCGCGGCGCCTTGGCCGGGTATTTCTTCAGCAGGCCCTGCAACCAGTGGAGATTCGGCGCCGGGCGGATCTGCGGCGCGGCGACATGGATCGCCGAGAAGATCTTGCCAAGCGGCCCCCGGCCGAGCAGGCGGCGCAGCATGGGGAGGTATTCGCCGACGTTGGTGAGCACCGTGAAATCGAGCCGCACGCCCGACTTGACGATCTTGTCGTAGAGGATGTCCTGGCAGATTGCCGCGCACGCGCCGCTGTCCTCGATCTGGTGGCGCAACTCGTGGCTGGTGTACACCGGGCTGATCGGCGTGACCACCGCGCCGCATTTCAGCACCGCGAAATAGGCGATGATGAACTGCGGGCTGTTGAGCAGATAAAGCGCGACCCGGTCGCCCTTTTTCAGACCGAGCGCGGCAAGCGCGCAGGCGAGGCGGTCTGTTGCATCGCCCAGCTCGCGATAGCTGATCTCGCGCCCGTAGAAAACAACCGCGTTGCGATCGCCGCCCAGCGTGACAGCGTTATCGAAGGACTGCGGCAAGGAGATCTCGGGTACCTCGACCGACTCGGCGACGCCCTTTTGGTAGTACTTCAGCCAGGGTCTGGCCAGATAATGACTTAAAGCATCCATTGATAGATACCCCCTCCTCGTCCCCAGAGCAATTCTATCCGCGAAGTCGGCCGTCGGCAGGGCTATTGCTCAACCGTGGGCGGTCGGTCGCGCGGCACGCCGCGCGCGCAGGGCCCGGCGGCCCCACACCCAGACATACTGCGCGCCCGAGGCGGCGAGGGTCGCCAGCAGCAGTCCAAACAGCGCGGGAAGCATCGGTCTCACCACGGCCAGTCCGGCCGCGGACGCGAGCACCCCGGCGAGCACCACGAAGCTTAGCGCCGTATTGAGTTTGGACAGAAAGAACGGCGCCATATCGTAGCGTCCGACCACGAAGTGATAGGCGAGCGCACCGGTGACGATCGCCAGGTCGCGCAGCACGATCGCCGCGACGAGCCAGGGCGGCAGCAGCGCCTGCATCGCCAGTACCGCCGCCAGCGTGAGCATCGTCAGCTTGTCGGCGAGCGGATCGGCGATCGCGCCAAAGCGGCTGCGCAGATTACAGTATCGCGCGATCATCCCGTCGGCGAGGTCGCTCAGCGCCGAGATCGTGAACACCGCCGCGGCCGCGCCGTAGCGATGTCCGGCAAGCAACGCCACGAGCACCGGGATAAGCAAGAAGCGCAATACGGTGATCGCGTTCGGCAGCATGCGCAGGAGGGGCCTCATGACAATATCTTACCGGCTCGCGGCGCGCGATAATCACGCGATGCGAGCCCTGTCGTACGCCCCTCCCCGACACCCGGCATGTCACTGCTGACCAGCCCCTCGGGAGCGAGCTTTTCCGCCTGCCGGCGCTGGCGATATCTGCTGTGGCGCCGTTGGGATGCGGCGGGCCCCACGGCGAACTTCCTCATGCTCAACCCGAGCACCGCCGACGAGGCGGTGCTCGACCCGACCTGCACGCGGGCGCGCGTGTACGCCGAGCGCTGGGGCTACGGCGCG
>JAOUFA010000333.1 GCA_029858545.1 Betaproteobacteria bacterium | reverse complement strand
ACTTGGCCTGGTGCAGTGCGCCGCTGCGCGCCACGGGCGTCGAGCCGGTATGGCACATGACGCAGGTCTCGGGATTCGCGGTCTGCGCCAACGCGGTGATTTGACCCTGCAAACTGGTGACCGTGGCAGGATCCACGTCCTGGCCGTTGGCGCCATCCTTGCCGCTACATCCGGCAACCAGCAGCGCTGCAAGTGCGGCGCCGCCGATTCGAAGCAATGTGTATCTCATCGCGTTCCTCCAGTGCATAAGTGTTGAAAATCGGGTCGGTCTCGCGCCGCATCCGCGTGCGATTCCTGCAAGCCGTGAGGGTTCGGCGCGCCGTGCATCTGCGGAAGCATTGCAGGCGCACCGAAGCTAGGAACGACGCATGTTGAGAAACACATCGACCATGCATTCACCATTTCTTCTGACTGATCTTTTTTCAAGCGCGGCATCAGCATGGTCTCGAGTATATTTTTGATCGCAGGAACGTTTCCCGGTGATTGGTGTCTTCGTTGAGTGCGGTCAACGCGCACTTAAGTTCGATCAACTTGAAGAAGACGCCGCGCCTGAGCTTTCCGTACGCGTAAATCCGAGTCCGCACTGTTGAATACAACAGTTCGCGTTTGCCGGATAACACGCAAGCCGCGCATGCGAAGGAACACGCGCCAAGAAAGAATTGAACGCGATGGATAGGCCAGGGCATGCGCCATTGCGCACAGACTGCTGCGATCCCGCCGGCCATCTGCCGACACCTATGATGGAACCTTAAGGCAACATGGAAGAGCCGATGCAGCGGACCATCGACTCGGTGGTTGAGACTTGCGCTGCCTCTGGCGGTGGTTGTCGTCCTTCTATCCCTATGCACCAATTCGTCCACATGGAAAGACGATGTAAGGCTGCCATCGGGACGCGAGATCACGATCGTCCGCATTGCCCGTCTCGAAAACTACAGTGAAGCGAACCTCGGCTTTGCGTGGTTACGCGGCGACTCCGGGATCCCGATTTCCACTCCGGTAGCGGGAGCCGAAGACCTGAGATGGAGCAGCCGGGACAAACCCATGCTGATCGAGCTCATGGCCGATCGCATGCGACTCGTCGCCGTGGGAAATGATGGTGCAGGAGGCTGCTGGGTTTACCGCCGCGTCACGGAGGTTCTCCGCCGAGCAACCCGGCGCTCACATACTCCTGCGATACTGCCCGCCCACCTCGAAGAGCGCGTGGGTGATCTGCCCGAGCGAACACACGCGCACCGCGTCGATCAGCACCGCGAACACGTTCTCGTTGGCGATCACCGCAGCTTTGAGGCGCTCGAGCATTGCCGGAGCGTCCTTGGCATGGCGCTGGTGGAAGTCGCGCAGGCGTCTGAGCTGACTTTGCTTCTCCTCTTCGGTCGAGCGGATCAGTTCGATCGTGCGCGGCGCGTCTTCGCTGTGCGGATTCCTGAAGGTGTTCACCCCGACGATCGGGTAGGACCCGTCGTGCTTGCGGTGTTCATAGTAGAGCGACTCCTCCTGGATCTTGCCGCGCTGGTACCCGGTCTCCATCGCGCCGAGCACCCCGCCGCGCGCAGAGATGGCTTCAAATTCCTTCAGCACCGCTTCCTCCACCAGGTCGGTCAGCTCGTCGATGATGAACGCGCCCTGGTTCGGGTTCTCGTTCTTCGCCAGCCCCCATTCCTTGTTGAGGATCAGCTGGATCGCCATCGCGCGGCGCACCGAGTCCTCGGTCGGGGTGGTGATCGCCTCATCGAACGCGTTGGTATGGAGCGAATTGGTGTTGTCGTACGTCGAGATGAGCGCCTGGAGCGTGGTGCGGATGTCGTTGAAGGCGATCTCCTGCGCGTGGAGCGAGCGGCCGCTCGTCTGCGAATGGAATTTCAGCTTCTGCGAGCGCTCGTTCGCGCCGTAGCGGTTCTTCATCGCCACCGCCCAGATGCGCCGCGCGACGCGCCCGAGCACCGCGTACTCGGGGTCCATGCCGTAGGAAAAGAAGAACGACAGGTTGGGCGCGAAGTCGTCGATGTGCATGCCGCGCGCCAGGTAGGCTTCGACGAAGGTGAAGCCGTTGGCGAGCGTGAAGGCGAGCTGGCTGATCGGGTTCGCACCGGCTTCCGCGATGTGATAGCCCGAGATCGACACCGAGTAGAAGTTCTTCACCTGGTGGTGGATGAAGAATTCCTGGATGTCGCCCATCACTTTCAATGAGAACTCGGTCGAGAAGATGCAGGTGTTCTGCCCCTGGTCTTCCTTGAGAATGTCGGCCTGTACCGTGCCGCGCACGCTGGCGAGCGTCCAGCAGCGGATCTTCTCGGCCTCTTCTTCGGTCGGCGCGCGGCCGTTGTCGGCGCGAAACTTGTCCAGCTGCTGATCGAGCGCGGTGTTGAAGAACATCGCGAGCAGCGTCGGCGCCGGGCCGTTGATCGTCATCGACACCGAGGTGTTCGGCGCGCAGAGGTCGAAGCCCGCATACACCACCTTCATGTCGTCGAGGGTCGCGATCGACACGCCCGAATTGCCGACCTTGCCGTAGATGTCGGGGCGCTCGTCGGGCTCGAAGCCGTACAGCGTGACCGAATCGAAGGCGGTGGACAGGCGCTTCGCCGGCATGTCCCTGGAAAGGAGGTGAAAGCGCTTGTTGGTGCGAAACGGGTCGCCTTCGCCCGCGAACATGCGCGTCGGATCCTCGTTTTCCCGCTTGAACGCGAACACGCCGGCGGTGAAAGGGAAGGACCCGGGCAGGTTCTCGCGCAGCTGCCAGCGCAGGATCTCGCCCTGGTCGTGGAACCTGGGGAGCGCGACCTTGGGAACCTTGCTGCCCGAGAGCGAGGTGCTGTGGAGCGCGCTACGGATCTCACGGTCGCGGATCTTCACCACGTACTCGTCGCCCGAATAGCGCTTGACCGTTTCGGGCCACATCTCGAGCAGCTTCTTCGAGCGCGCATCGAGCGCGGCGTTCTTCTCGTCGATCAGCGCATCGAGTCCCGGCGCCTCGTGGCCGGAATGGCGCAGCATGCCCTTCGCCTCGATCAGCGCCTGGCGTTCGTGCGCGAGCTTCGCCTGCGCCTGCGCATGCGCGTGATAGCCGCGCAGGCATTCGGCGATCTCGGCGAGGTACCTCTGGCGCCTGGCGGGCAGGACCACGCTGATGTTGGACGAGACCCTGCCTTCGGTCTTCGGCAGCCTTCCCGCGGCGAGCTTGAGTCCCTTTTCGGCGAGCCGCGCCGCGAGCCCCTGATAGAGCGCGGTCACGCCGTCGTCGTTGAAGCGCGCGGCGATCGTGCCGTACACCGGCATCTCCTCGGGTGCCCGCGCAAACGACTCGCGGTTCCGTTGCACCTGCTTCCTCACGTCGCGCAGCGCGTCCTCCGCCCCCCGGCGGTCGAACTTGTTCACCGCGATGAAGTCGGCGAAATCGAGCATGTCGATCTTCTCCAGCTGGCTCGCGGCGCCGAATTCCGGGGTCATCACATAGAGCGAGACATCGACCAGCGGCACGATCGCGGCATCGCCCTGGCCGATGCCCGAGGTTTCGACGATCACGAGGTCGAACCTCGCCGCGCGGCACGCGGCGATCGCCTCGGGCAGACACCTGGCGATTTCCGCCCCCGAGGCGCGCGTCGCGAGCGAGCGCATGAAGATGTCCGGGGCGTGGATCGCGTTCATGCGGATGCGATCGCCGAGCAGCGCGCCGCCGCTCTTTCGCCGCGTCGGATCGACCGAAAGGATCGCGATGCGCAACCGGTCGTCCTGGTCGAGCCGCAGGCGCCGCACCAGTTCGTCGGTGAGCGAACTCTTGCCCGCGCCGCCGGTGCCGGTGACCCCGAGCACCGGCACCGGATGCACCTCGGCCGCCGCGTGCAGCGCCTGACGCAGCGCCGGAGTCGCTTCACCCGATTCCAGCGCGGTGATCAACTGCGCGAGCGCGCGCAGATCGCCCGCGCGCAGTGCCTGCAGCGCGGCCGCGGCCTCGCGCGGCGCGTACCGCGCGGTGTCGAAATCGGCGCGCGCGAGCATGTCGTTCACCATGCCCTGCAGACCCATCTTCTGCCCGTCCTCGGGCGAGTAGATGCGCGTCACGCCGTACTCCTGCAACGCACGGATCTCGTCGGCGACGATCACGCCGCCCCCCCCGCCGAACACGCGGACGTGCTCGCCGCCGCGCCGGCGCAGCAGGTCAAGCATGTACTTGAAATATTCGATGTGTCCGCCCTGGTACGAAGACACGGCGATTGCCTGCGCGTCCTCGTGCAGCGCGGCGGTGACGATCTCGTCGACCGAGCGGTTGTGGCCCAGGTGGATCACCTCGGCGCCCGAGGCCTGCAGGATGCGGCGGATGATGTTGATCGATGCGTCGTGAC
>JAOUFA010000332.1 GCA_029858545.1 Betaproteobacteria bacterium | reverse complement strand
TCGATCAGCACGATGGTGGTGCCGTAGTGATCGTTCACGTCGAGAATGAAGCGGCACATGTCCTGCTTTTCCTCGAGATTCATGCCCGCCATCGGTTCGTCGAGCAGCAGCAGACGCGGTTCGGCGGCGAGCGCGCGCGCAAGCTCGACGCGCTTTTGCAGTCCGTAGGCGAGCCGCCCGACCGGGGTCTTGCGGATGTGCTCGATCTCCAGGAAATCGATGATTTCCTCCACCGCGCGACGATGCGCCATCTCCTCGCGCTTTGCCGCGCCGAGCCACAACGCCTGCTGCAGGAAGTTGCAGCGCATCTTCAGATTGCGTCCGGTCATGATGTTGTCGAGCACGGTCATGCCGCGAAACAGCGCGATGTTCTGAAAGCTGCGCGCCACGCCCATCTCCGCGGTGCGCCGCGGGTTCATGTCGTGAAATTCGCGCCAGGCACTGCCCTGCCGCAGCCGGATCGTGCCGTGCTGGGGATGGTAGACGCCGTTGATCACGTTGAGCATCGAGCTCTTGCCCGCGCCGTTCGGCCCGATGATCGCGCGGATCTCGTGTTCGCGCACATCGAACGACACCTCCGAGAGCGCGCGCACGCCGCCAAAGGAAAGCGACACGTCGGCGACTTCGAGCAGAACCTCGCCGACCGCGCGACCGCGCGCCTGCGGCGCGTCCGCGGAGGCGTGCGGTTCGGGCCTGTTCATGCGGCCTCGCGCGCGGCCGCGCGCGAAAAGGTTTGCGCCTCGGCGATGCGCAGGTCGGCGGAATAGATGCCGCTGCGACCGTCCTCGTACTTCACCTGGGCCTCGACGTGCACGCTCGATTTCCCGCCGTAGAGCGCCTCGACCAGGTTCGCATACTTCTCGCCGATATGCCCGCGCCGCACCTTGCGTGTGCGCGTCAACTCGCCGTCATCGGCATCGAGCTCCTTGTGCAGAATCAGGAAACGGTGGATCTGCGAATTCGCCACCTCGGGTTCGCGCGCGAGATCGGCGTTCACCTTCTCCACGCAACCGCGCACCAGCTCGTAGACTTCCGCGCGCGAAGCGAGATCGGTGTAACCGGTATAGGCGAGGTGGCGTTTCTCGGCCCAGTTGCCCACCGCCTGCGGATCGATATTGATGAACGCGCAGGCCTCCTTGCGCCGGTCGCCGAAGGCCACCGCCTCCCTGATCCAGGGAAAGAACTTGAGCTTGTTCTCCAGATACTTCGGCGCGAAGAGCGTGCCGTCGGCCATCTGGCCGACGTCCTTGGCGCGATCGATGATCTTCAGATGGCCGTCGGCGTCGAAATAACCCGCATCCCCGGTGTGAAAGAAACCTTCCGCGTCGATCGCCTCGCGCGTCGCGTCGGGACGCTTGTAGTACTCCTTCATCACTCCGGGCGAGCGCACCAGCACCTCGCCCGATTCGATGATGCGCACTTCCACTCCCGGCATCGGAGGACCCACGGTATCGAGTTTCACCTGGCCGGAGGGCTGCATGCACACCGTCACGCAGGTCTCGGTCATGCCGTAGAGCTGCTTGAGGTTGATGCCGAGCGAACGGTAGAAGTCGAACAGGTCCGGACCGATCGCCTCGCCGCCGGTGTACGCGGCGCGGATGCGCGAGAACCCGAGCACGTTCTTGAGCGGCCCATACACCAGTACTTCGCCCAGCGCGTACAGCAGACGGTCGGCGAGCGCCACGCCGGACCTGCCTTCCATGATCTTCATGCCGACGCGCCGCGCCACGCCCATGAAGGCATGGAACATCCGGCGCTTCAGCCAGCCCGCGTCCTCGATGCGGATCATCACCTGGGTGAGGACGTTCTCGTAGATGCGCGGCGGGGCAAAGAAGTAGGTCGGCCCGATCTCGCGCAAATCGGTCATCACGGTTTCGGGCGACTCGGGACAGTTGAGGCAGAAACCCGCGATCAGCATCTGCGCGTAGGAATACAGAAAATCGCCCACCCAGGCCATCGGGAGATAACAGAGCAGGTCCTCGTCCTCGCCGATGTGGTCGAATTCGACCAGCACCCGCGCGGTGTGGATCATTGCCGCATGGGTCTGCGCGACCCCCTTCGGATTGCCCGTGGTGCCGGAGGTATACAGGATCACCGCGACGTCCGAGGCCGCGCCGCGCGCGAGTTCGGCGAGGAAGAAATCCGGCTGGCGCGCATCGAACTCGCGGCCCTGTGCCTGGATCACGTCCCAGCCGGTCAGATGCGTCGTCTCGTAATGGCGCAATCCGCGCGGGTTGTCGTAGATGACGTGCTTCAACGCCGGACAGTCAGGCATGATTTCGAGCAGCTTGTCGACCTGCTCCTGGTCCTCCGCGACCGCGAATTCGATTTCGGCGTCCCGGATGACAAAGGCCATTTCCGCGGCGACCGCGTCCTGATAGAGCGGCACGGGAACCCCGCCGAGGCATTGCGCGGCGCACATCGCCGCATACAGCCGGGGCCGGTTGTCGCCGACGATCGCAAGGTGGCTGCCGCGCTGGAAGCCGCTCGCCGCGAGACCGCAGGCGACACTGCGCACCTCGTCGGCGAAGCGCGTCCAGGTCCAGGTCTGCCAGATGCCGAGATCCTTTTCGCGCAGCGCGGACCGCGTGCCGCGCCGCCGGACGTGATGCAGCAGCAGTCTGGGAAACGTATCGAGCGTTTCCGCGTTGATGGTCATCGGCGGTTCCTCATCGGGCTCGTGCGGGCAGGCACCGACCTCCTCGGAAAGCGGATTTTTGCACAATTTCGCGCGCCCACGCGATGCCCGGCGGGCGCGGGAACGATTTGCGCGCGCGTCATCGCCTTGTCCGGTCACGCGCCGGCTGGGTGATCCAGCGCCGGATGACCGGCAGCGCCGCGCGCGCCGCCTCCTCGCCGGCGCGCATCGCTTCGCCGCGGGCCGCCAGATCGGTGGCCGGCACCCCGGCGAGCTCGGGGCGTATCACGACATCGGCGAGACCGGTCTCCTGCCGCGCGAGCGCGTGTTCCATGATCACGAACGCGTGGCTCAATAGCGCCACCGTGTTGCCGGGATCGTTCATCTCGGCGGGCGGTCTCGACACGTCGATCGCGATCACCAGATCGGCGCCCATGTCGCGCGCGATGCGTACCGGCACCGGGCTCGTCAGCCCGCCGTCGAGATACTCGCGCCCCTCGATGAGGGTCGGTTGAAAGATCCCCGGTACGCTGCACGAAGCGCGCACCGCGATGCCGGGATCGCCGCGGTTAAAGGCCACGAGTTTCCCGCTGCGCAAGTCGGTGGCGATCGCGACGAAAGGCACGCCGAGTTGCTCGATCAGGCGACCGCCCAGTGCCCGATCGAGGTAGGCCGCGAGCCGGTCGCCGTCGATGAAGCCGCGATTCGGCAGCACGAAATCCACGACCTGATCGCGCTGCAGTGCGAGTGCCGCCTCGACCAGCTCGTTGTTGCGGATACCGCCGGCGTAGAGGGCACCGACCAGGCTGCCGGCGCTCGTACCGACCACCAGATCGGCGCCGATGCCCGCGTCGTCGAGCACCTTGAGCACGCCGATATGCGCGAAGCCGCGCGCGCCGCCGCCGCCGAGCACGAAGGCGATGATCGGACGATCGGCCTTGCGGATCGCGGCCAGCGGCTCGGCACGCGGCGGGTGAGCCGGCGGCGGCAGCGGCGCGCTCGCGCAGCCGGCGAGCATCAGCGCGATGGCCGCGGCGGTCAGGCGGTTGCGGAACCCGGAAAAGATCGGGGGCGACATGGATGTGCGGCAGTATAGGCGATCGCCTCGGGCGCGGATCTCCCGCGTCGGGCGCCGCCGGCCGCCGCGCCGCCCGGCGAATCGGGCGACTGACCCGGGTGTCCGGGTTCGCCGCGAAATGCGTCGCCCGCGTCGCACAAATGCTAAAGTGCGCGCTCTCCCGATACACACTCTGGCAGCTCACCGCGCCGGCGTCGGCGCCGCACCCGCGCCGCAGCCCCGGGAGCTGGGAACAACGCGTGAACATTGCAGAACTCGCTCGGGGCGTATTGCCGCCCTGTCCGGTCGGTCCCGACGCACTCATCGACATCAAGCGGCAGCAGACCAATCCTGGCCGCTGGCCGGGTCATGGCTGGCCCGAATTCGTCGCGGCGCTCGCCGCGTCGGGCGTGGAACTTCTGCAGGATATGCCCACGCGCGGTGTCTTCGCCACCGACGCCGGCGGCAGCGCCTACGGCATGGCCCACGGGGTGGTGATCGCGCGCAGCGCGCAGCAAGTCGCGGCGCTGCTCAAGACCGCGCAGGCGCACCAGGTGCCGGTCACCGTGCGCGGCGGCGGCCTCACCACCGAGGGCGAATCGATCGCCTTCGGCGGCGTGCTGCTCGACATGACCGGCATGAGCCGCG
>JAOUFA010000331.1 GCA_029858545.1 Betaproteobacteria bacterium | reverse complement strand
GCAAGGCTCAGGAATTCCGGCCGCTTCGCCTTCGGTTCCATGCGCAGGCGCAGGGTCTGCGCGACATAGTCGATATCGCCGGTGCCGTTGACGCGCATGCGGCCGGTGTCCACGAGCATCGTGCGCGCGGTGAGCCGGCCGTCCTTCAGCACAAAGCGGCCGATCGCGCAGTTCACCTTCGAGGCCCGCGACGAATCCATCGCCGGCAAGATGGATTCGAGCACGTTCACCGCCCACAGGTCGAAAACCCCGGCCTTGAGGCTTTCCGGCCACAACGCGAACTCAATCCGACCGCTGCCCTTGCTCAACATCTCGGAGGGAAGCTCGGCACGCGCGTCGACCTCGACGCGCAGGCTCATCACGCCGCGCTGCGGCGTCTCCGGCGCGATGCGCCGCGCGAGCACGCCGTAATCGAGGTGATCGACACCGATGCGCAGACTCATGCGCACATCCTGCTCGCCGGGCGCATAAAGCAGCGACAGCCGGGCAAGGCCGCCGGGCAACTTCACTTCCGCCGGCCCCAGGTTCGCCACTCCATCGGCCAGGGTCACCTCGAGACGGCCCTCGCCCAAACGGTCCTTTCCCGAATAGACATGCTCGACTTCGACCTTCAACGCCGCGTCCAGGCGCAGCAAGGTCTCGCGCCCGAGCAAGTGGTCGACCTTGCCTGCGAGCCTCGCCTCCCCCGACGACGCGGACTCCTTCGGGGTGGGATCCTTTTTCGCCGGCGACCACTCGCCAAAGCGAAAGTCATCGAGCTGGATGTTCGGCGCCTTGAGCGCCACGTCCAGACGCGGCCTCGCGCCGCGCAACGCGAGACCTGCCTGCCCGCCCAGCAGACTATCGCCGATCTTCAGTCGCAGATCGTCAAGCCGGTATCCGCCTCCGGTCACCAGCAGGCGCCCTGACGCCGACCAGGGTCCCCACGGCGGCAGCGCGGTATGCGCCAGGCGATTGAGCGAGTCGAAGCGCGGCCCCTGCGTCTCGAGCGCGAGCTGTATGTCGCCCTTGCCGGCCGGCCGCTCGACACGCCCGGTGAGACGCAGCTTGCTCTCGGCCGCCTCGATCGAAAGTTCGAACGGCAAGGGTTTGGCGGGATTGACCAGATCCTGCGCGGGCGCGGTTTCGATCGCGATGGCGACCGCGGATTGCTCGACGCTGCCGCGCAGGTTCAGGCCGAGGGGTATTCCGGGTGCCGCGGCCAGCACGCCCCGGTCGAGCGCGACCTGCCACGCGCGACCGGTGCCGGGGTGGCGCAGCGTGAGGCGTCCGCCTTCGACTTCCCCGTTCAGTTCGGAGCGCGCCAGCAATTCGCCGAGCCGGCTGGCGCGCGCCGCGAGGCTAAGCCGAACACGGTCGAAGTGCAGGTCGAGGTCGCGCGACAGATGCAGGTCGCGCAGGATGCGGCCGACGGCGACTTCTTCCGCCATGAGCCACAGTGCAGCCTGCGGCTCGGCGCCGCGAAAATCGAGCGACACCGCGCCGCGGAAATCGATGCCCGCAACGTTTGCCGCGAACGGCGACGGCAGCATGCGCCCCTCCCGGATGCGGCCATCGAACGCGACGTCGCCCAATGCCAGTGCGATTCCCGAAAATCGCCGCAGCTTCACCTCGATGTCCGCGTCGGCAAGACTGACGCCTGAGGGCAGGATCGGAATATCGAGCGTTGCGCGCGCCGCGGCGCTGCGATGCGACGGCTCGGATCGACGTTGCGGCACGATCGATTCGAGTTCGGCGATGTCGATCGAATCGGCACTCAGCCGCAAACGCGCGTGGGACCGCGCATCGACCGTGTCTTGTTCGAGTTCCCCGGATATCGACGTACGCCCAAGATGCAGCGCGAAATCCGACAATCGCCAACTGTCGCGCCGCACGCTGATCCGCCCTTGCGTCGCGAGCCGCGCCTCCGCGCCGGGAACAAAACCGAACCAGTGCGCGACCTCGCCTGCGTGCGGCGCATTCAACTCGAAAGCCAATTCGGATCCCCGTTCGCCGGTCGGGGTCTGGAGAATTCCGTGCACCCGCGCGTAGACGTTCGTCGCGCGCGCCTCGAGATCAACCGGGGTGCGTCCCTCGCGCAACAGCTCCGCGATCGGCGCCCCGCGCAGGCTTGCGCTCAACGCGTGTCCGAGCAGTGAACCGCGCGCCTCGCCAACGAGCGGTCCGCCCGACGGCCATTCGAGCGCGAGTCGCTCGAGCTGAAAATCGACCGGTCGCCCTCCCTCGAAATTTCCATAGCTGAGGCGCGCGCGCTCGATCGCGATGCGCGCGTCGAGGCTGTGGAGCAGTTGCGCGCCGGTGCCGCCGCGCGCGGCGATGCGCAATTCGAAGCTTCCCAGATGGCCCGCAACCCCCTGCGCGCCGGTCAGCAACTCGGCGAGCCCCCCGAGACTTGAGTCGCGCGCGGCGAGCGCAATGCGCAGGCTCGGTTGCGCCAGGCTCGAATCGATACTTGCCTCGCCGGAGAGCGCAACTCCGGAAATCGTCGCACCAAGCGGCATGCGCAAACGGCCGTTGTGCAGGCGGATCGCCAGCCTCGAATCGCGTACCTCGCCCGGCAGGCTCAACCAGTGCCCGACTCGCAGGCGCAGATCGGCGTCGATCGTCGCGAGCGACCTCAGATCGAAATTCGCGTCCGAGATATCCCGATACAACTCGGCCAGACTCCGCGGCGGCGCCCGATCCGGATGAGGGCGCTCGGCCATGAACGGACGCAGGTCGAGTTCCGGGAGATCGAGCGCCCCGCGCAGCACCGGGCGCGAGACGCCAGTCTCGATTTCGAGTGCCCCGGAGACCGTCGTTCTGCCAAGCACTCCGTTCAGGCGCGACAGCGCGATCTTCCCGGCGCGGTAGTCCAACTCTCCCGCGAGACCGATCGCCCCGACATCGGGCAGATCGACCTGTAACAGCCGCTCGATCTCCGAGTGGTCGGACGCGCCGAGCGCGAAGGCGACGCGGGCATGGGCGCCAAGGTATTCGCCCTCGAAATTCGCCAGCGTGCCGAGAAAGGAGAGATTCGCTGCGAACGGCCAGGATTTCTGCCCGATCGCAAGCTGCTCGAGCGAGCCACCGCTCAATTCAACGGTATAGGGAAAGCGCTTCTCGACCGAACCGCGCAGTGAGAGGGAAAACGGTTCGCCCTGCATCCAGTGAAATGCTAGCCTGTCCAGATCGAAATAATGCGTCTTACCCTGCGGCCCGCGATATTCCACGGCAAGCCGCCCGAGCGCGATTCGGCCGACTTCGACATGCGACAAGATGCGCGCGAGCGAGTGCAGCGGGTCGGCCGTGCGCCCCGGCGCCGGCGCGCCCGCGGGACTCGGCGCGGGGCGTGTGGCCAACGTCCAGTTGTTCGCGCCATCCGAACGGGATTGCAGCCGAAGCACGATGTCGTGAGCCGACAATTCCTCGACCGACAACCTCAGCTTGAGCAGCCGCCACAGATCGAGGGCGAGTCTTGCCTCACCGACCTGCAACAGCGCCGCGCCGGCACCGGTCCGCGAATCGAAGTCGGCGGGGTTGGCGACCGAGAGCCGCTCCAGACGCAGGCTCGGGCGCGCCGAGATGTTTAGCAAAAGCGGGCCCTCGATAATCACCTCGCGCCCGAGACGGGCGGACAGATCGGCCGCAAGCGCCCGGCCGCGATGCGAGACATCGAGGCGCAGGCCAAAGATGAGAACGTAAAGCGTCCCGGCGACGAGCAGGGCGAGCAGCGCCGCGGCGATCAGTGCAATCCGGCGCAAAGATCCGTGGCGGCGGCTGGTGAGGTTGTCCATCGAAAGCGCATTATCCGCGATCAGGATCGACGCCGCGCATGCCCATGCCCGCAGGTCGGCGGCCGCTTCACCCGATCTGCTTTGCCGGGGCGAGACGCGGGGCTCGACCCCTCCGTCTCCGGATCACGCGGGCGGCGCCCCCGTCGCCGCTCAGCGTCCGCCGAGCGCGGGAAACAACTCCTTCAGCCCCTCCGCCATCGTCTGAATCGCGATCGCGACGAGCAGCATGCCGAGCAGGCGCGTCGCGATATTGAGGCCGGTCCTGCGCATGCGCGGCGCGATCGAGTGTGCGAAGCGCAGCATGATCCAGAGCAGCAGGCATACCATGGCGATGCAAACGAGCGTCGCCGCAAGATGCGCCACCCCGCCCGGTTGCGCGGTGATGATCGTGGTGCCGATCGCGCCGGGCCCCGCCAACAGCGGCACCGCCAGCGGCACCACTCCGGGCAGGTCCCCAGTTTCGAGTTCCTTCGCTTCGGCTTCGGACTGGCGCACGCCTCCCGCCTCGGCATTCAACATCGCGAGCCCCATGAGCAGCAGCACCAGCCCGCCGCCAACGCGAAACGCCGAC
>JAOUFA010000330.1 GCA_029858545.1 Betaproteobacteria bacterium | reverse complement strand
TTTGCGATCTTCTTTCCGGCTGTGACCGGCTTTACCCAGGGAGTGAGCATGTCCGGCGATTTGCGCGATCCGGGCAGGAGCATTCCGCTCGGAACCTTCGTCGCGGTGGCCGTATCGATCGTCATCTATGTCGGGGTAGCGGTACTCTTCGCCGGCAGCGTGCCGCTCGCGCGGCTCGCCGAAGACTACGGTGTGATGCGCGCCGATGCCGCGGTGGGCTGGCTGATCGATTTGGGCGTGGTGGCCGCCACGTTATCCTCCGCGCTGGCCTCGTTTCTGGGTGCGCCGCGCATTCTTCAATCACTCGCGGCGGACCGGATCTTTCCGCTTCTGCGGCCGTTTGCCTACGGCGTCGGCCCGGATCTCAATCCACGGCGCGGGGTGATGCTATCGGGGGTGATTGGTCTCGCGGTCGTCGCGCTCGGCAACCTCAATGCGATCGCGCAAGTGGTATCGATGTTCTTCCTGGTGTCCTATGGGCTGGTGAATTACGCGACCTACTTCGAGGCCTCCGCGGCGAGCCCGTCGTTTCGGCCGACTTTTCGCTGGTATCACCGCAATCTGAGCCTCGCCGGCCTGCTGGGATGTCTGGGCATCGCGCTCGCCATCGACCTGTGGTCGGCGCTGGTCTCGATCGGCATATTGTTCGCGATCTTCCAGTACCTGAAGTTCCGCGGAATACCCGCGCGCTGGGCCGACAGTCGCCGCTCCCATCACCTCAAGCAGGCGCGCGACCATCTGCTTGCCGCCTCGCGCGAAGCCGAGCATGCGCGCGACTGGCGACCCTACATCCTCGCCTTCTCCGACAGTCCCGGGCGGCGCTCCCGCCTGGTCCGCTTCGCGTCGTGGGTCGAGGGCGGCAGCGGTACGACCACGCTGGTGCGTGTCCTCGAGGGCGACGGAGCCGGAATGTTGCGCAAACGCGAGGAGACCGCGGAGGCGCTTGCCAAAGATCTGAAGGACCTGGACGTCGACGCCTTTCCGCTCGTTATCTCGGCCTCCGCATTCGAATCCGCACTACCGGTCCTCGTGCAATCGGTCGGCAGCGGGCCGATGCGCGTCAATACGGTGCTCGCCAACTGGTTCGAGGGGCCGCCGGGACTGGTAAGCCAGTGGGCGAGCGAACGCTACGGCGCCCGCATGCGCACCGCGTTCCGGCTTGGTTGCAACCTGCTCATCCTCGATGCCCAGGAGAAGGAGTGGGAGGCGCTCGACGCGACCGATGCGCAGGATCGCGTGATCGACGTCTGGTGGCGGGCGGACGATACAGGGCAGTTGATGATGCTGCTTGCACACCAGATGACCCGCAGCGACGAATGGGCGGGCGCCAAGATCAGGATCCTGCTGCCGGCCGATCCGAACCGGCCGGAAGCGGGCCGCGCGAGAATTGCCGAATTTCTCGAGGCCGTGCGCATCGACGCCGAACCGGTCATCGTCGACGCGGCGTCGAGCGCCTCCATCTCGCGATACTCGGCACGCGCATCGGTCGTGTTTCTGGGATTCGAAATCCGCGCGGGCCGGCTGATCGACCCGTTCGGCGGCAATGTTGGCGATCTTCTCGCGTCGCTGCCGATTGTCGTTCTCTCGATGGCGGCGCACGATGTGGACCTCGAGGCCCAGCCGGACGAAGGTGGACCCGCCGCGGAGGCCGCGGTCCTCGATCGCATCGAGGACGCCCAGCGCAACCTGGTCAGGCTCGCGCGAATGCGCAAGCACGCGGTAGAAGCCATTCAGGAGGCCGAGGCGGTGCTCGCGGAAGCCTTGGCCCGGAAGGTCGGCGACGAGGAGGTCGCGGCGCTGCGCGCCGCGGCGCGCGACGCGCAAGGCAAGGCACGGGCAATCGAGGCCGAATTGGAGGCTGCGAAGAACGAAAAGGAATCCGCCGCACGCGAGGCGCGTCAGAACGGGATCGAATTGCCCGCGAAGGGCGAAGCAAGCTCCGCTGACGACCGGCAGTCTTGACTCCGGTGATCGATTTCATCCTCGACCGCCGGAAACTTCATCTGGCGCAGGTCATGCGCGCTTGCGGCCCGCCCCGGGTCGCGATACGGTAGGCACGCACCCTACCGAGACCGGAGCACAGCATGCCTTGGCGCCAGCGCCCGCGCGAACTGTCCAGGCGCATCCTCGAGAACCGGCGTTTGCGCGAGCTGTCCCGGCGCACACTGGAGAATTTTCGCTTGCGCCTGTCGCTTTCCGAGGCGTTGCCGCAGCTATCCCTGCTCGGAATTCTCTGCGGATTGCTCGCTGGTGTTGTCATGATCGTCTTCCGGTTGACGGTCGAATCGGCGCAAGGCGCGTTTCTTCCCGGCGGCGATCCGGAGAATTACGAGGCACTGAGTGCGACGTGGCGCGTGCTGATCCCTCTTTGCGGCGGCCTTACCGTGGGCGTCGTGTTTCAGTTCGCACCCAAAGCAGCGCGCAATGTCGGCGTGGTGCATGTCATGGAGCGCCTCGCCTACTACCAGGGGCGCCTGCCGCTCCCCAACGCGGTGATGCAGTTTGTCGGCGCTGCGCTGTCGATCGTTGCCGGGCACTCAGTGGGGCGCGAGGGGCCCGCGATCCATCTCGGTGCCGCTTGCGGCAGCCTGCCGGGCCAATATCTTCGCCTGCCGCACAACAGTCTGCGCGTGCTGGCCGCTTGCGGGGTCGCGGCGGCGATCGCGGCTTCGTTCAATACGCCGCTCGCGGGAGTGATATTCGCGATGGAAGTCGTGATGATGGAGTACACGGTGGTCGGTTTCGCGCCCGTCATCCTTGCCGCGGTGAGTGCGACGGCATTGACGAGGTGGGTGTACGGTGCAGCGCCCGCGTTCTCCGTGCCGCCGCTCACGCTCGGATCCCTGTGGGAATTGCCCTACGTTCTCGCGATGGGATTATTGATCGGTGCACTTGCTGCGGCGTTCATCGCATTGCTCAAGGTATTCGCGCGGCGTTCGGAATTTCTGCCGCCGTGGATTCGTATGGCGCTCGCCGGCCTGTTTGTCGGACTGTGCGCGCTTCCCGTACCCGAGGTCATGGGCATCGGCTACGACACGGTAAACCAGGCACTGCTCGGCGAACTGGCCCTTTCGGTTCTGCTGCTCGTGGTCGCAGTCAAGCTGCTCGCCACCACGGCGGGTCTGGGAATGGGCCTGCCCGGCGGCCTGATCGGACCGGTGCTCGTAATCGGCGCCGCCGCTGGAGGGGCGCTTGGCGTCGTCGGGCAATGGATCGCGCCGTCGTACGCTTCGTCGGTGGGCTTCTACGCGCTGATCGGCATGGGTGCGATGATGGCAGGGGCCTTGCACGCCCCGCTCGCCGCATTGACCGCGATGCTGGAACTCTCCGGCAATCCGAACATCATCTGGCCCGATATGCTCGCCGTGATCGCGGCCTACGGAACCTCGCGCCAGCTCTTCGGCCAGCAGTCGGTGTTCCTTACGCTGATGCGTGCGCAGGGTCTCGAGTACCGCAACGACCCGGTGAGCCAATCGCTGCGACGCGTCGGCGTCGGCGCGGCGATGGACCGCAGCGCCGCCACGCTGCCGCGCCGTGCGCCGCGCACCCGGGTTGCCGAGGTGCTCGCCGAGCGACCCCGCTGGGTGCTGCTGCGCGACGCCGGCATGCCGACCCTGCTGTTGCCGATCGAACAACTCGAGCGGCGGGCCCGCGATAACGCCGGCGAAGGCGAACTCGATCTGGTCGACGCGCCCGAATCCGGAGTCCGGCTCGCGCCGATCGAGTTGCAGGCGAGTCTGAAGGAAGCGCTCGAGACGATGCAGGAGGCGGGCGTCGAGGCGCTCTACGTCGCGCAGCACACCGTGCCCGGGATCGAACGCGTCTACGGCGTGCTGACGCGCACCGACATCGAACGCTACTACCGGCAGGGCTGAGCGTCTCGCCCCCGGAAATTCAGATCAGCGCCAGACTGATTTGGGGGAACACGATGAGCACGACGAGTACCAGCAGCATCACCGCCGCGAAGGGCAGCGCGCCCATGAAAACATCGTTCAGCGATATCGACGGTTCGTCGATCGCGGCCTTGATGACGAAGCAGGAGATGCCGAACGGCGGCGTGAGCAACCCGATCTCGGCCCCCACGACGGTAATGATCCCGAACCAAACCAGATTGATGTTGAACGGTTCGAGCGCGGGAAGAAACAACGGCACGATGATGAGAATGATTGATGCGGTGTCGATGATCGTACCGAGGGCCAGCAGCAACAGGACGTAAATGACCATGAAACCCGCGAACGACAGTTGGATTGCGCTCAACCATTCGCCAAATAGCGTCGGCAGGCCGGCGATTCCCAGCATGCGACTGTAGATCGACGCGGCGATGATCAGGAACAGGATGTTGGCGGTGATGTGCCCGGTGT
>JAOUFA010000329.1 GCA_029858545.1 Betaproteobacteria bacterium | reverse complement strand
ACCTCCCGCCATGTCGTTGACGCGCTTCACGAATTCCTCGGCCATCTCGTTGAAGATGTCCTTGGCGCCCCAGGAACCCTGCATCTTGATGACGATCGGCGACTGCGTGCGGCCGATCATCGGGAAACCGAGCGTTGCCACGCCAGTCGCGGCTGTAGCGCCAGTCAGGAACTTGCGGCGCGAAGCTTCGGGTCTCTTCTGCTCGTTACTCATGTATTCCTCCTCGTTGGACGTGACTTGATGAATATGCAGGGAAACGCGCCCCGTGCCGGGACGGTCCCCCCGCCTGCTCACAATCGCAGTCGTCAAGCAGGCGCTCATCACCCCTGTGGGCCAACCGCGTGGGGAGATTCTATTCCTGCCCACCAGGGGCCGCAAGGCAACTCGCCGGTCCCATTGCCCGCGACACCCGTCGTTCAAGGCTCCTTGCTTTGCGCGGAAGGCAGCGTAGCGAAGTCTTGCGCAAGCCCGACGCGCGCAAACGAAGCGATGACCGCCGGAGCAATCCATCCGGAGGCACGCGCTTCACCGCATGCACGACAAAACGGAACGACACGCCGTTCGCGCCCTGCTGTGTCAGGGCTGCTCGCGCTCGTTCCGCGAAAGGCACGTGCAAGGTTTTAGGGGGTAAAATCCGCCTCCCTGAATTCCACCGACATACCGGTCGCCCATGGAACTATCACGCAACGATTTCAAACACGCCCTCCAGGCGGGAAGTCAGCAGATCGGACTATGGTCGAGCCTGTCGTCCAATTACACGGTGGAAGTGATCGCCGGGGCGGGCTTCGACTGGATCCTGCTCGACACCGAGCATTCGCCGAACGATCTGGAATCGGTGCTCGGCCAGTTGCAGGCCGCCGCGCCCTATCCCACCGAGGCGGTGGTGCGCGTGGCCTGGAACGACATGGTTTTGATCAAGCGCTACCTCGACATCGGCGCCCGCTCCCTGCTCATTCCCTACATTTCGACCGCCGAAGAGGCCAAGGCCGCGGTCTCCTACGCCCGCTATCCGCCCGCGGGCGTGCGCGGCGTGGCGGGCACCACGCGCGCCAATCGCTTCGGCCGCGTCAAGGACTATGCCAGGCGCGCACACGAGGAGTTGTGCGTACTGGTACAGGTCGAAACCCGGCAAGGCCTCGAGAACATCGAGGCGATCTGCGCGGTCGAGGGCGTCGATGGAGTGTTCATCGGTCCGGGCGACCTGCACGCCTCGCTCGGCTATACCGGCGAGACGGCCAACCCGGCGGTGATGCCGTTGATGCTCGACGCGGTGCGCCGCATCCGCAAAGCGGGCAAGGCGCCGGGCTTTCTCACCGGTGTCGAAGCCGATGCGCGGCGCGTGATCGAAGCGGGCGGACAATTCGTCGCGGTCGGCGCGGACGTCGGCCTGCTCGCGCGCGGTGCGGACGCGCTCGCGGCGAAATTCAAGTCCTGAGGCAGGCGGCATGAAGCCCGAATTGATCCTCGTGAGCAGCGTCTTCCCGCCGACCCAGGAAGTGCTGGAGCGCGAGTTCAGCTGCCACAAGATGTACGAGGCCGCCGACCGTGAGACGTTCCTGCGCGAATTCGGCCCGCGCGTGCGCGGCCTGGCCACCTATGGCCCGCCCGGCGCGAACGCGGCGCTGATGGACGCGCTGCCGAAGCTGGAAATCATTTCGAACTTCGGCGTCGGCGTCGATGCGATCGATCTCGCCGCGGCGAAAGCGCGCGGTGTGGCGGTCACCAACACCCCTGACGTCCTCAACGAATGCGTCGCCGATACCGGCATGGCACTGGTGCTCAACCTGCTGCGCAAGTTCCCGCAGGCGGAGAACCACCTTCGCTCGGGCTACTGGGCGAGCCGCGGCCCCTACGCCTTCACCCGCTCGCTGGGCGGCAAGACCCTGGGCGTGCTCGGCCTGGGAAGGATCGGCGAAGCGGTGGCCAAGCGTGCGCTCGCCTTCGGCATGACGATCCGCTATCACAACCGAAACCGCAAGGACGTTCCCTACGCCTACGACCCGGACCCGGTCGCGCTCGCGCGCAACGCCGACGTGCTGATCGTCGTCACCCCAGGCGGCGCGCAGACGAGCAAGCTCGTCGATTCCCGGGTGCTCGATGCGCTGGGACCCGATGGCTATCTCGTCAACATCGCGCGCGGCTCGGTGGTCGATGAGCCGGTACTGCTCCGCTATCTCCGGGAAAAACGCATCGCCGGCGCGGGACTCGACGTGTTCGCCGACGAACCGAATGTGCCGCCCGGGTTCTTCGCGCTCGACAACGCGGTGCTGCTGCCGCATGTCGCAAGCGCGACAGTCGAGACGCGCACCGCGATGGGAAATTTGCAGATCGAGAACCTGCGCAGGCATTTCTCCGGGCAGCCGCTGCTCACGCCCGTGGTCTGATCAGTCCTCGCGCCGCTCGACGCGGTGGACTTCCCGCTCCACCCGGTATTCTCCCTCGATCACCGCGTCTTCGCGCTCCTTCAGCGTCCGCCGCAGGCCTCGCGTGCGCCACCACAGCCAGGCCCAGATGACGAGCGCGAAGGCCGCGACAAAGGCGAGGAATACCGAGGCAAAGACGAACGCCGCGGCAAACAGCGCGACGCCGATCAGCGCGCCGAGGATACGCTGAAGCAATCCCACTTCAGGACTTCGCCTGCGTCTGCCTGGTCCTCTCGAGCACGGTCATCGCCGTGGCGACGAATCCCGCGACATCCGCCGCATTGGTCGGAATGACGATCGTGTTGGAAGTCTTCGCCAGGTTGGCGAATGCATCGACATACTGCTGCGCGACCTTGAGGTTGGCGGCGTCCATGCCGCCCTTGTCGGCGATCGCTTCGGCCACCGCGCGCACGCCCGCGGCGGTCGCCTCGGCGATCAGCCGGATCGCCGTCGCGTCACCCTGCGCCTTGTTGATCGCCGCCTGTTTCTCACCCTCGGAGCGCAGCACCGCGGCCTGCTTCTCGCCGTCGGCGACGTTGATCTCCTGCTGGCGCTCGCCCTCGGACTTGGCGATCAGCGCGCGCTTCTCGCGCTCGGCGGTGATCTGCTGCTGCATCGAGCGCAGGATCGCCTCGGGCGGGGTCAGGCTCTTGATCTCGTAGCGCAGCACCTTGATGCCCCAGTTGCGTCCTGCCTCGTCGAGCGATGCGACGATCTGCCGGTTGATCTCGTCGCGCGATTCGAAGGTCTTGTCGAGCTCCATCTTGCCGATTTCGCTTCTCAGCGTGGTCTGCGCCAGCTGCGAGATCGCCGCGATATAGTTCGACGATCCGTACGAGGCAAGCCGCGGATCGGTCACCTGGTAGTAGAGAATTCCGTCGACACCGAGCTGCGTGTTGTCCCGGGTGATGCAGATCTGCTCGGGGATATCGAGCGGCACCTCCTTCAGCGAGTGCACGTAGCCGACGCGATCGAGGAACGGAATGATCAGGTTGAGGCCGGGCTCAAGGCTCGCGTGATAGCGCCCGAGACGCTCGATCACGAAGACCTGCTGCTGCGGCACGATGCGCACGCCTTCGATGACGAAGGCCACCACCATCGCGGCGACGAACACCCACAGCGCATAGTGCGAAGTCGGGGGATAAAAGGCCGCGATGACGGAAACGACGACGGCAAGCACCAGCTTCGCGAACATGGACGTTCTCCCAAAATGAGGGGTTGCCGCCACCGGGCGCACCGGCTCAGGCGGGGCGGGTTTTCGAAATCCGGAGCGTGTTGCCATGGCTGCTCAATACATAGATCGGCGCGCCGGCTTCGAGCTCGCCGTCGCCTTCGACATTCGCCTCCCAACTCGCGCCGCGATAGCGAACGCGCGCCAGACCATTGGCGCGATCGATCCACGCCTCGAACGTCGCCGGCTGTCCGCGGTCCACGTTGGGCATCTGCCGCGCGGCGTTCCTCGACCGGTAGGCGTGCACGATATAGGTGCCCGCGCCCGCCACCACGACCGCCACCGACACCTGGCCCGGAAAGGAAAGGCCGAGCGATGCGCCGCCGGCGGCGCCGAAACAGGCGACGCCTAGCACGAGCAGATAGAACGTCCCGCTGAGCAGTTCGACGATGATCAAGCCGAGACCCGCGAGGGCCCAAACCAGGTAGGCGTCCATAGCGCGATACTGTCGCACGCGAGACGCGAAACCGCAACCCTGTCAGCCGGAGCGGTAGAATTTGTTTTTCTCGAACGTACGCGATGAGCCCAGCAAGCGTAGCCGCCGTTGCCGAAGAACTCATCGCCATCGATGGGGCGGCGCGCATCGTGCCGCCCTTTACCGACCGCCATGCGCAACTGACGGCAAGGGACGGCTATGCCGCGGCGCGGGCGCTGCATGCGCATCGCCTCGCGCAGGGCTGGCGGCCGGTCGGACGCAAGATCGGCTTCACCAACC
>JAOUFA010000024.1 GCA_029858545.1 Betaproteobacteria bacterium | reverse complement strand
GCAATCTCGATCAGATCGTGATCCTTGAGGGCATGGGGCGCGGTACCGATTGTCTGCCCGTTGACGGTCGGCGCATTGGCACCCTCGACATGGGTGATGAAATAGCCTTGCGGGCGCCGGGTGAGCACCGCGACCTGCACGCCCGGCTTTCCCAGGGTGGTCAGCGGCTTGCTCAACTCCAACTCCTTACCGGCATTACCGCCCGATAGGATCTGGATTGCCCCCAGGGGCTGCGCCGCCCGCGGTGCCGCGGCCGCGGCCGGCGCGGCGGCAGCGGGATTCGCCGCCGCGGCAGGACTTGCCGCCGCGGCGCCGGGCTGCTGTGCGGCCTGCTGGGCGGCCTTCATCGCGGCGGGGCGCAAAACCATCGTCTTCTCGAAATCCGCAGCCGCAGCCGAAACCTGCTGACCGCCCTCGGCCATGTATTTGAGCTTGTACTTGCCCAACTCGACAACGTCATTGTTCTGCAGGAAGTGCTTCTTCACCTGGTTGCCGTTCACCAGGGTGCCGTTGGTGCTGCCGAGATCCTCGAGGAAGGAGTCGTTCATGATCGTCACGATCACGGCATGTTCGCCACTCACGGCCAGATTGTCGATCTGGATGTCGTTATGCGGTTTGCGGCCAATGGTGGTGCGCTCCTTTGACAAGGGGATCTCCTTGAGCACCAATCCATCCATGCTGAGAATCAATTTCGCCATAGCCGACCCCTAGGGGTTTATTTTAACCACGCAAAAAACTTCGACACGACGCCACGGTTTGCGGGGTATTCCCGCAAAATGCGCACGAGTATAACCGAAACGTTATCGCGCCCCCCGTTGTCGTTCGCCATCTGCACCAACTGTTGTACGGCGAGCTTCAGGTTCGCCCCCAACGCCTGGACCGTCAGCCCGATATCGTCGTCAGTCACCATATCGCACAAACCGTCCGAACAAAGCAAGTAAACATCCCCGGGTTTGGCGTCGTAATCGTGAATTTCTGGCTCTACGGTAGGGTCGATTCCCAGCGCCCGTGTGACCAAGTTCTTATGCTGGGCGTGCTTGGCCTGTTCGCGGGTGATCAGGCCAGAATCGATCTGCTCCTGTAAAAGAGAGTGATCGCGCGTGACCTGCATAAACACACCATCGCGCAGCCGGTAAACGCGCGAGTCACCAATGTGCGCCACCATGACCCGGTTGTCGTAGAACAGGCACAGGACAAGCGTCGTACCCATCCCGGCATACTGGGGCTGGCTCTGCGCCGCCTGATAAATTGACGTGTTCGCCTTGAGAACCTGCTCGCGCACCAGATTCTCGGTGGCTGCCCTCCGATCTTCATCCTCCTTGGCGTGCCCCGCCGCCGCTGCCAGGGCACGTGCGACCTCGGTGGTAATCACGGTCGTAGCAATCCCGCTGGCCACCTCTCCGGCGTTATACCCGCCCATCCCGTCCGCGAGCACAACCAGACCGTTCGCCGCGTCTGCAGCGATCGAGTCTTCGTTATGCGCACGCACGATACCGGGGTCGGTACAGGTCGCGATATCAAAAGCTTGCTTCAAATCCATTGATATTCCAGAAGTTCACAGCTCGAAATCTACGTCCTTGCCCGCGCCGGGCGCCGGCGCCGCCGCGCCCGGCGCGGGAGTCGTACCGCCCACCGCCATCCGCAATTCGCGCGCGAATTCGTCGCCGCTCTGGTAGCGCTCGGCCGGATCCTTCGCCAGTGCCCTGTCGAGAAAGGCCACCAACCCATGCGGAATTGCCGGGTTGACGGAAAGAATATCCATCGGCGATTCGTTGGCAATCTTGAACATCAGCTGCGCCATCGATTCGCCCTCGAATGGCAATCTCCCGGTCAGCAACTGGTACAGACTAACCGCCAGCGAAAACAGATCCGATCGCCCCTCGACCTTCTTGCCTGCGAGCTGCTCAGGAGACATGAACGACGGCGTACCCAGGACCATGCCAGTCTTGGTCTTGGAACTATCGGTAAGACGTGCGATTCCGAAATCGGTGACCTTCACCGTGTCGGTCTCGGGGTCATACATCATGTTGGCGGGTTTGATGTCGCGGTGCACCACATTTTGTTTGTGCGCATAGCCCAGCGCCTCGGCGACGCGCACCACAACCGATATCGCCCTGTCCTGGGGCAGCAGATTGCCGGCCTTGGTGAAGGGCACAAGGTCCCCCCCCTTCAGCAGTTCCATCGCGATATAGCAGAGATCGTGCTCCTCTCCCGCGTCGTATATCGTGACGATATTCGGATGCGACAAACGCCCGGCGGTCTCCGCTTCGCGGAAGAACCGCTCCTTGACCTCGGTGAGTTCGTCTGCTTCGAACTCCTGCGACAATGCCATCGTCTTGATCGCGACCACACGCCCGATCTTGGGATCCTTGCCCAGGTAAACGACCCCCATTGCTCCTTTGCCCAGCTCCTTTTCGACCTGGTAGCGGCCAAGCATCGGTTTTTCGACCGCCCCGCCCTCGCCCAGGATGCTGGTATTGGTGCGTCCCGACGAGGTGCCGCCGCCCAGCATCACCGTTTCCGAAAGCTGCTTGGCGCGCGAGAGCTTTTGTTCCACATCGCGAAACTTCGGGTTGAACTGGTGCATGTGGCGAAACACCGTCTCCGCCTTGTTGAACTGCCTCTTGCGCTCGAAATCCAGTGCCAGGTTGTACATGTTCTCCATCACCGGATCCGAAAGCGGTACCAGGCGAAACTTGTCCCATGCCATGTCGAGCTGGCCCTGCCCCTGATACGCCAGGCCGAGCATGCGATTCGATTCCGCCGAATTCTCGTCGGACTTGACCTTGGCCCGTTCGGTCATGATGAATCGCTTGGTCACCAGCGCCAGATGACCGATCAGAAGAAGTGAAGCAGGCACCATCACCTGCACCCAGGTGGCGCGTACCGTCATCAGGACGAAATGCATGCCAATCAGCACGACGAAGCTGCCGCCGGTTGCAATGGCAGCAGGCCCCGCGCCAAGCCGCGGCAGCAGTACGATCAGATATACCGCCACCAGCAAGAACAACACCTTCTCGAGGATCCAGGCCCAGGTCGGCGCAACGAAGAAATGTTCCTGCAGAATCGACGAAACCGAATGCGCGAGCGTGACCACCGGCGGCATCGCCGGCGAGATCGGCGTCACCGAATTGGTCCCCACTCCGGCGGCAGTCGGCCCGATCAGCACGATCTTGTCGCGATATTTTTCGGCCGGAATCTTGCCGCTCAACACGTCGTAGAAGGAGTCGACCTGGAAGGCAGGCTTGCCGTCGCGGTCCTTGTAGAAATAGGTATGCATCTGCAACGCGGGATCGGTACCGATGCGCAGCTTGCCGACGGACACCCCTGTTCCCAGGTTCACCGAAATATCGCCCGGCCCCAGATTGAGGCTGCGCGCGGCAATCATCATCGACAGCGACGGATAGTGCTGATCGAAATACTGGAGGACCAGCGGCTCGGTACGCACTCCGCCGTCGACATCGGGATTGACGTTCAGGTGTCCGAGCGACAGTGCCGCGCGGCCGATTGAATCGATTGGGATCTGCGCCGCCGATGTCGGTATCGGATAGGCATCGGGATTGCCGCGAATATTGGTAATCGCGTTCTTCGTCGCGTACTCGGGCAGCGGATGGTCAGGTTTTCCGCGCGGCTCGCCCAGGACAAACAGCATCGGAAGCAATAGCCGCGCCGACTTGGTGTAGCTTTCGGCGAGCTTGCGGTCGGGGTCGAGCGCCTGCTCGGCCTCGCGCAGCAGGTCCATGAAGCGGCCAAGCTCGCCCGCAGCGGCGGGAGCATCCTTGCCGCCGGCAAGCTCGATCAACTTGGTAATGTATTGATACCCGGGGTCAACCTGCGCCTCGCTGAAAAACACGGTATTCGCGATCACCTTGGCGTTGGCGCCGGTGAGGAGGTCCGCCATGCGCGCATGGACCTCGCGCGACCAGGGCCACCGGCCGATGTTCGCGATGCTCGTATCGTCAATGGCGATCACCGCAACGCGTTCGGACGGAACCTGGGAACTGGCACGCACCCCCATGTCGTAGGCCTTGCGTTCCAGGCTTTGCAGAAGATCGCTGCCCGCGGCGAAGGACAGTAGAAGCGCGACTGCCAGCCCAAGGAACCAATCGGTCTTCCAAAAATTGGATTTCAAGACTTCTTCCTGTTCTCTCGCTATACCCGCGACAAGGGCGAAAATTCTACGCTAAGGGCAATCCATTACGGCAATTCCCCGGCACAACACAATAGGACGCGCAGCCGACCCAAGCGCGCCGAGCACCTACTCGGGGATCGAGCCGCGCCAAAGAAGAATCCGCATGCATGCTCCGGCACCGCGCCAGGACACGCCACCCGCCTTTATAACCCCCACAAAACAGGTGCCTAAGCCGCATTCTTACAGTCATATGTAAGATGCGTCAAATATTTAAACCAATCTGGGCCGGCTTGGGTCCGAAATAAGTCGCCCCGCTAGCTCGCGGGCAGGTTTGCGGAGTGAATTGCCCCAGGAATCCGCAGAAAAACTGCTTGCCCCCTGGCGCATCGACCGGAGTCGACGGCCCCGAAAACGGGGATATCTCCAAGGAGCGAACGACACGCGCAGGAATTCGGCACAGAGCCACTCTCCCGGAACGGATGCCCGACAAAGGGGAACGCGCGTGGGCGCCCCTGCGGCGACGGGCCTGGATGCCTGCCTAGCCCCCGAGCAGCATCCCTGATTTGATCAGACCGCTCGCAATGAGTTCGGACGCCGCCAGCTTCTTTCCATCCCCCAGTTTGGCGCGCAACACCTCGATGCGCCCGCCCTGCGCGGTTACCTGGAAACTCTTCTCGGCGACCTCGACCACCTCGCCGATCTTTCCTTTGACCGCGCCGAAGGTACGCACCGAATGCTTGCGCGCGTCGAAGATCTGGATTTCCTTGCCCTCAAGACTGCTCCACGCTCCCGGCGCCGGATTGCAGGCCCGGATCAGGTTATAGACGACGTCCACGTGGTTGGCCCAGTTAATCCTTGCCTCCCCTTTCCTGAACCACCCTTCATAGGTCGCCTGCGACTCGTCCTGGACGATTTCGCGTTGCCTGCCAGCCACCACCAGATCCGCCGCCTCGAGCATGGCAGCGACCCCCAGCGGAAAGAGACGGTCGAAGTACACCGTACCGAGCGTGTCATCGGGCCCGATGGGGGTTTCCTTTTGCAGGATCACCGGCCCTTCATCGAGGCCGTCGGTGGGCCTGAAGATCGTCAAACCCGTCTTCGCATCGCCGCGCGAAATGGGCCAGTTGATCGATGAGGGTCCCCGGTATCTCGGCAGCAGCGAGGGATGAAATTGAATCGTGCCATGCCGTGGAATCTTGACGAACTCCTGGGGCGCGAATTGGAGCACAAAGGCCATGATCCCGATATCGGCACCCAGCGCTTTCATTGCTGCCATCGCGTCATCCCCCTTCAACGATGGAAACTGAAAGACTTTTATGCCCTTTTCCTGCGCGGCGACCTTGAGGGCGTCGGCTTTCGCGCCGGGTTTCTCGGGTGCGCAAAACACTCCCGCCACCACATCGCCCCGCGCTAGAAACGCCTCAAGGACGGCTTTGCCGAAATCCTGCTGGCCCACGATCGCGATTTTCATAGTTTGCGTCCCTTGGCGTGTCTACTTGGCCTTGGTCTTAGGCGGCGCGCTGAAAGCGCCCGCTCCCTTCAGATCAGAAATCTTCGCCTCATCGTAGCCGAGCACCTGTTTCAAAACTTCGTCGGTATGCTCGCCAAGCAGCGGCGAGCGCTCGATTTTCGCCGGCGATGCAGAAAGCTTGATCGGCATGCCGACGTTCCACCATTTGCCGCGTTGAGGGTGATCGAGTTCGACATACATCTCGCGCCCGCGGATGTGTTCGTCGTTGGCGAGATCTTCCGTACTCATGATCGGCCCGCAGGGCACGTCGAGCGGGTTGAGTATTTCCATGAACTCTCGCTTGGTATATTTTTCGGCGAACTTGTTGATCAGCGTCCACATCAACTGCTGGTTCTTGCGCCGCTCGCCGATCGTTGCAAAGTGCGGGTCGGTCGCGAGTTCCGGCATGCCGATGTCTGGTCCGATGCGTTTCGCGAGCGCATTCCATACGGCCTCCTGCACCACGATATAGAGCCAGTCGTTTGCGCCATGCGGCTTGCAGTGAATGGCGTTTCCCAGTTGGCCGCCGCCCGAGTCGTTGCCCGCGCGCGGCACGTCGCCCATGCCCTTGTAGGTCGGCACCGAATACTCGGGCAGATCACCCCGGGTCAGTCGCTGGTGATCGCGAAACTTGACACGACACAGGTTCATCACGCCATCCATCATCGCCACCTCGACATACTGGCCCTCGCCGGTGCGCTGCGCCTGATGCAGTGCCGCAAGCAGGCCGATCGCGAGATGCAGCCCGGTGCCCGAGTCGCCGATCTGCGCGCCCGTAACGAACGGCGGCCCATCGGGTATGCCAGTAGTGCTCATCGCACCGCCCATTGCCTGCGCCACATTCTCGTAGGCCTTGAACTCCGCATACGGACCGGTCGAACCGAATCCCTTGATCGACCCCATCACGATACGCGGATTGATCTCGTGGATCTTCTCCCACGTAAACCCGAACCGGTCGAGCACGCCCGGGCCGAAGTTTTCCATGATGATGTCGCATTTCTTCAACAGGTCGACGAACACCGCCTTGCCCTCGGCCGACTTCATGTTCACCGTGATCGAGCGCTTGTTGCAGTTGAGCATCGTGAAATACAGGCTGTCGGCATTCGGCACGTCGCGCAGTTGGGCGCGCGTCGCGTCGCCTTGCGGGTTTTCGAACTTGATCACGTCGGCCCCCATCCAGGCGAGCAACTGGGAGCAGGTCGGTCCTGCCTGCACGTGAGTCATGTCGAGAATTCGTACGTCCTTGAGTGCTTCCATTCTGATCTCCAAGAATTCATCGGTGGAGGCGGGGCGACCTGCCCCGGCTCACCGGGTCGACCTATTTTTTCTTTACGCTTTGCGGATTCAGGCTCGTGATGCGGCCGCTTTCGGTGCCGGCGGTTTCATCGATGACGGCATTGACGAGCGTGGGTTTGCGCGAGCGCAGGGCTTGTTCCATTGCGTTACGCAATTCGACCGGGGTCGTGGCGTGTACGCCCACGCCACCGAAGGCCTCCATCAACTTGTCATAGCGTGCGCCTTTGACGAACACGGTCGGTGCCACGTCCGTTCCTCCCGCGGGGTTGACGTCGGTGCCACCGTAGACGCCATTGTTATTGAAGACCACCACGCACACGGGCAGGTTATAGCGGCAGATGGTTTCGACTTCCATCCCGGAAAAACCGAAGGCGCTGTCGCCCTCGATGGCGATTACCGGTTGTCCGCTCACCACCGCAGCCGCGACGGAAAAGCCCATGCCGATGCCCATGATGCCCCAGGTGCCGACGTCCAGTCTCTTTCTCGGCCGGTACATGTCGACAATGCTACGGGTAAAGTCCAGCGCATTGGCGCCTTCGTTGACGAGGATGGCCTCCGGATTGGCCTTGACGATATCGCGCACCACGTTCAGCGCGCTGTGAAAATTCATCGGCATCGGATTCTTGGCCAGAGTCTCGGCCATCTTGGCGACGTTCTTGTTCTTGCGCTCGGCAATCGCGGCGAGCCACTCGGTCGGCGGCTTGGCCCAGGTCGAACCCGCGCTGGTGCTGATCGCGGCGAGCAGCGCCGACACGCAGGAGCCGACGTCTCCGACCAGCGGCGCGTCGATGCGCACGTTGCTGTCGGCCTCCTGCGGCGAGATATCAATCTGGATGAACTTCTGCCCTCCCCAGTCCTTGTGGGTCCTGCCGCCCCAGGTCTTGCCCTTGCCGTGCGAGAGCAGCCAGTTCAGGCGGGCACCGACCAGCATCACCACGTCGGCCTCGGGCAGCACGAACGAGCGCGCAGCGGATACGCACTGCTCGTGCGTGTCGGGCAAAAGGCCCTTCGCCATGGACATGGGCAGATAGGGAATGCCGGTCTTCTCGATGAAGGAGCGAATATCGGCATCGGCTTGGGCGTAGGCGGCTCCCTTGCCCAGCACAATCAGCGGCTTCTTCGCGCCCTTGAGCAGGTCGACGGCGCGCTTGACGGCCTCCGACCCCGGGATCTGCTTCGGCGCCGGATCGACGACCCGGATCAGGGACCTCTTGCCGGCCTCGGCATCCATGGTCTGCGCAAACAGCTTCGCCGGCAGATCGAGGTAGACCCCGCCCGGACGGCCTGAGACCGCGGCACGGATGGCACGTGCGATCCCCACCCCGATATCCTCCGCGTGCAGAACGCGGAAGGCCGCCTTGCACAAGGGCTTGGCGATCGCGAGTTGGTCCATCTCTTCGTAGTCACCCTGCTGCAGGTCGACGATCTCGCGCTCGCTGGAACCGCTGATGAGAATCATCGGAAAGCAGTTGGTAGTCGCGTTGGTCAGCGCGGTCAGACCATTGAGGAATCCGGGGGCCGACACGGTCAGGCAGATGCCAGGCTTTTGCGTCAGGTACCCGGCGATGGCGGCGGCGTTGCCGGCGTTTTGCTCATGGCGGAAGGAAATCACACGCAGGCCCTCGGCCTGCGCCTTGCGGGCGAAGTCGGTGATCGGAATACCGGGTAGACCGAAGATCGTATCGATGCCGTTGAGTTTGAGGGCCTCGATGACCAGGTGAAAGCCGTCGGTCACTACCGCTGATTGTGCATCGGTTGTCATACAGGGACGCCTCGCATTCTCGCCATCAACCAAAATGTACCTTTTCAAGCTGCGTCGGTTTCGGTGGCGGTCGTTCCCCGCGCAGCCCGGAGTGGCCGTAATGTTAGAGACGAGCCCCCGCAGAGGGCCTTGACTGCGGTCAATATTTCCTTCGGCGCTCGGCCCGCGCCGCCGGGGAACGCCCGGACGCCCGATCAATCCAGCCCCTCCAATCGTCTAGAATCGTGCCCTCACGACTGTCGCTCCTGATTGTCACCTATCATGGCGTCCCCGATGGCGCAGCTTCATAATCATCCGCAAAGAACCACGCTGCGCGTGCAACTACGGCGCAACGTGGTGCTGCAGGACATGACCGCAGAGCAGTGGCAGGAGTTGGCCCCCCTGCTTACCATCATCGAGTATCGCAAGAGCGATCTTCTGGTGCGCCAGGGCGACGAACAAATGGAGCAGTTCTTCATTGTGGACGGCATGCTCAAGCGCGTGGTGACCAATTCGGAAGGTCACGAAATGGTGCTGCGTTTCGCCGCTGAATCCGAAATGGACACGTCTTACGCAGCCTGGCGCCTGCGCACACCCATTCCCTACAGCATCGTCGCGGTGACCAAGGTCCGCGCCGCAAAACTCCCGATGCCGCAATGGGTGGCATTTCTCGATCGCCACGTCGAGATCAAGTTGCGCTTCGAGTACGAAGTGATGAAGTTGATGTCCGAGGTGATGGCGCACACCATCACACTTCACCTGCTCGATGCGCCGGGTCGGCTGCTGCGCTTCCAGCGCAAACATCCGGAACTCGCGGACCGAATCCCGAAGAAGGAACTCGCGGCGTACCTCAATCTCACCCCCGAAACTCTCTCCCGCCTGAAACAAAAGCTCGGATCGCTCTGAAGCAACCCGAACTGATCCGCTTCAACGGCGGCGCAGACTGCGCCAGCTCCAGGACAGCAACGGCCACAACAGCATCAGGAGCGCCAGCCCGGTGATCGACCCGACCAGTCCGTTCGAAAAGAACACCCCCATATCGCCCTGCGACATCAGCGTTGCCTGGCGAAATGACGATTCGGCGCGATCGCCCAGCACGATCGCCAGCACCATCGGCGCGAGCGGATAGGAAAGCTTCTTGAACATATAGCCGGCGACACCGAAGGTCACCATCATCCATACATCGAACATCGAGTTGTGCACGGTATAGGCGCCGATCGCGCACACAACAATAATGACCGGCGCGATCACGGAGAACGGAATCCGCAGGATCGCGGCAAATAGCGGAACGCAGGTGAGCACGACGATCAGTCCGGCGATATTGCCGAGATACATGCTCGCGATCAACCCCCAGACGAAATCCTTCTGCTCGACAAACAGCAGCGGTCCGGGCTGCAGGCCCCAGATCAGCAAACCACCGAGCAGTACCGCTGCGGTCGGAGAGCCGGGCACGCCAAGCGTGAGCATCGGCAGCAGCGCCGAGGTTCCCGCGGCGTGCGCCGCGGTCTCCGGCGCCACCACCCCCTCGACCATCCCCTTGCCGAACTTCTCTCCGTCGGAAGAGAAGCGGCGCGCAACGCCGTAACTCATGAACGACGCGGGCGTCGCACCTCCCGGAACGATCCCCATGAAGCACCCGACCGCCGACGAGCGCAACGAAGTAAGCCAGTAGCGCGGCAACTCCTTCCACGTCTGGATGACCACGCTCAGCTCGATCTTCGCCGAAGCGCCCTTGAACGCGAGGCCTTCTTCGAGCGTCAGCAGAATCTCGCCGATACCGAACAGGCCGATCACGGCAATCAGGAAATCGAAGCCGTTGAGCATGTCGGTGAAACCAAAGGTCATCCGCAGGGTGCCGGTCACCGGGTCGGTACCGACCGCGGCGAGCGCGAAACCCATCATCATCGACGCGAGGGTCTTGAACACCGGCTCCTTGCTCATGCCGACAAAGGCGCAAAAGGTGAGCAGATAGACGGAGAAGAATTCCGGCGGACCGAAGGCAAGCGCGAAATTCGCCACTACCGGCGCAAGAAAGGTAATGACGATCACCGCCACCAGTGCGCCGACGAAGGACGAGGTGAATGCCGCGGTCAGCGCGGTCCCGGCGCGACCCTGCTGGGCGAGAGGATAGCCGTCGAAGGTCGTCGCGACCGACCAGGGCTCGCCCGGTATGTTGAACAGGATCGAGGTAATCGCCCCGCCGAACAACGCGCCCCAGTAAATGCACGACAAGAGAATGATCGCCGAGGTCGTGCCGCCGGGTGATTGGGCCATCGAAAACGTCAAGGGCAGGAGAATCGCCACCCCGTTCGCGCCGCCCAGCCCGGGCAGTACTCCGATGATGACGCCAAGCACCACGCCGACGAACATCAGCCCGAGATTCTTCAGGCTGAGCGCGATGGCAAATCCGTGCATCAGGGATTGAATTTCGTCCATGTCGGTGCCGCCTCAGTCCAGTCCGAGCAGTATTTCGAGCGGTCCCTTGGGAAGCGGGACTTTGAACCACATCTCGAAAATCACGAAAAACGCCACCGCCACACCAACCGCCACCAGGCCGAGCTTCCACCACGCGTACTTACCGAGCCAGCGCATGAAAAAAGCAATGAACAGCGCCGAGGACAGATAGATGCCGAGCCACTCTATCAGCGCAACGTAGATCGCAGAGGGCACCAGCACCGCGAGCACCATGCGCAATTGCGCCGTCTCGACGAACACCGGATTGTAGGGACCCCGCAAACGGATGCCGCGGAAAAAATTGACCGCCGAGGAGGCACACACCAGCACGCCCAGATAGAAGGGAAAGTACCCGGACTGCGGGCCGTCATCTCCCCATTGGACTCCCAGCCTCAGGCTGTCGTATATCACCACCGCGCCGAGAAAGATGAACAATCCCGCGACGACCAGTTCAGCCGATCTCACGCGGGGCGCGGCGCGTTCTTCCTGTTCGTCAGACACCTTGTAGCCTCCTCCCCCAACTGCAATCGCAAAGCAAGGGGTGCACTCCTTGCTTGTGCCGCATCAGTGCCTCTCGCCGAAGATATCGCGAGCAGCTCCGACCTCCAACACTACCCCGGTTCCGGCGCATTGCGGCGCCGGAACGGGCGTCGATTACTTCTTCGCATCGCCTATGAAACCGGCCTCGCGCATCAGCTTGACGTGACGCGTTTCCTCGCGTGCAACCCAGTCGGCGAACTGCTTGCCTTCCATCGAAGTGACGTTGAACGCGCCTTTTTCCATGAGCGCCTTCCACTCCGGTGTCTCGCGCACCTTGCGGAGCACGCCAGCGAAATAATCGACCTGCTCCTGCTGCACGCCCCCCGCCATGAAGATTCCGCGCAGCATCACATAATCGACGTCGAGGCCCTGCTCCTTGCAGGTCGGAATGTCCGCCCAGGACATCGTGGCGGTCACCTTCTCCTTGTACGGCATCCGCTCGCTGTCGAAGACGCATAGTGGCCGCAGTTTGCCGGCGCGCCACTGGGCAACCGCCTCGATCGGATTATTGACCGTCGAGTCGATATGCTTGCCGACCAGTTGCACCGCCACGGCACCGCCGCCCTTGAACGGGATATAGATGAACTTCGTACCCGTCGCCTTCTCCAATGCGACGGTAATGATCTGGTCTTCCTGCTTGGAACCGGTCCCGCCCATCTTGAACTTGCTCGGACCCGCCTTCTTCACGGCTTCGAGGAAATCCTTCGATGTCTGGTATGGGGTGTCGGCATTGACCCACAGCACGAACTGGTCGAGCGCCATCATCTTGACCGGCGTCAGGTCGTGCCAATTGAAGGGAAGCGCGTTGGCGAGCGGCGTCGTAAAAAGATTGGACAGCGTGATGATGATCTTATGCGGATTGCCCTTTGCCCCCTTCATGTCCAGAAAGCCTTCCGCTCCGGCACCCCCCGACCGGTTGATGACCACCAGCGACTGACTCATCAGGTTGTGCTTGGCGATGATGCCCTGGATCGCACGCGCCATCTGATCGGCGCCTCCGCCCGTGCCGGCCGGAATGATGAATTCGACGGTCTTGGTCGGTTCCCACGCCTGTGACAAACCGGGCGCCGCCATCGATGCCAGCAATGCCAAACCCACCGCACGAACCACCCTGGAACTTACCGAACGTAAGACTGCATTTCCCATGAGATCCTCCTCCTGCAAAGGTTTCTACTTCTCCCCACCGTCACCTGCGATTGTCCACAGGTATCCGGTACCCACACCATGACCGCGATCAAGAATCCACGGTACCGCTTCCCGCAGCGCTGCTGCCATGACTACCCGCTCCCTGCTGCCGTCTCGCGAGCAGGAGTCCACTCGCCACCACGGCTCCCGCGCCGAGAACACCCGCGACCAATGCGAGGCTGGCGCCTCCGACCCAGGGCTTGCCATCGGCGGTGAACTGCACACCGAGCCCCGACAGCCATCCGGAGAGCGCCGGGTCGGTGACCACCATCTCACCCGCGACGAACCCGATCAGCGCGCCCCCGATCGTGATGATCACCGGGAAGCGCTCCATCAGGTGAAGCAGCAGCGTCGAGCCGACGATGACCAGCGGAATCGAGATCCCCAGGCCCAGGATCAAGAGCGTGGTGCTGCCGCCCGCCGCAGCGGCCACCGCAATCACGTTGTCCAGGCTCATCACCAGATCGGCGATCAATATGGTCTTGATCGCCGCCATCAGGTTGTCGCTCGCATCGACGCCGTTTTCGCCCTCCTCGGGAACAAGCAGCTTGATACCGATCCAGAATAGCAGCGCGCTGCCGACCAATTTCAGCCAATGCACTGCGAGCAGCTTCACCGCGAACAGGGTGAGGATGATCCGCATCACTATCGCCGCGGCCGAACCCCAGAATATCGCCTGCTTCTGCTGCCGAGCGGGCAGTGACCGCGCCGCGAGCGCGATCACCACAGCGTTGTCGCCCGATAGCACGATATTCACGCCGATGATCTTCAGCAAGCCGAGCCAAAACGCCTGCGTCAGCATTTCCTCCAGCACTTCACGCCTCCCCAACGCAACCCTGCGCCGATTCTAACCGCAACGCGTCGCGACGATGGCAACGCGCCCGGCGCTCCCGTGATAAACCACCATTCGCAGCGTGATCAAAACTTCGCCGCGTATCCTCGCCAAGTCGAGCCGAGGGCACGATCGGCCCGGCTCGCCTCCGTCCAATCAGAACAGCCCTACTACCTTACCGTCGACCAGATCGATCCTGTCCGCCGAGGGTACCTTGGGCAGGCCCGGCATGGTCATGATGTCGCCGCAGATCATGACGACAAATTCGGCGCCCGCCGCGAGCCGAACCTCGCGCACGTTCACGACGTGCCCGCTCGGCGCGCCGCGCAACTGCGCGTCGGTGGAAAACGAGGATTGGGTCTTCGCCACGCACACCGGATAGTGGCCATAGCCATCGTCCTGCAGGCGCTTGATCTGTGCGCGCACCTTGCTGTCGGCGGTTACGTCCGAGGCACGATATACTTTTTTCGCGATCTTCGAGATCTTTTCCCACAGCGTATCGGCGTCCTCGTAGACGAAGGTCGGTTTCGAGACCTGCTCGCACAGCGAAACGACGCTACGCGCCAACTCGGCAGCACCCTTGCCGCCGTCGCCCCAATGCGTCGCGAGCACGACGGGAACGCCCAGCTTCTTCATACGGGATTGTAGAAGATCGTGCTCGGCCTGCGTATCGAATGTAAACCGGTTGATCGAGACCACGCAGGGAATACCGTATACATTACGTACGTTGTCTACGTGGCGCTCCAGGTTCACCAACCCTTTTCCAGCGCGGCGAGATTCTCCTTGCCGACCTCCTTCACGTCCACGCCCCCGTGGTACTTGAGCGCGCGCATCGTGGCGACGATCACCGCTGCATTGGGTCGCAGGCCCGACTTGCGGCACTTGATGTCTAGAAACTTCTCCGCGCCGAGGTCCGCGCCGAAACCGGCCTCGGTCACCACGTAGTCGGCCATCTTCAGCGCCGATTGCGTGGCGATCACCGAATTGCAGCCGTGCGCGATATTCGCGAACGGCCCGCCGTGGATGAAGGCTGGATTGTTCTCCAGTGTCTGCACCAGGTTCGGCTTCAGCGCGTCCTTGAGCAGCACGGTCATCGCGCCGTGGGCATTGAGGTCGCGCGCCGTGACGGGCTTTTGCTCACGGGTATAGGCGACGACGATATTGCCCAGGCGCTTCTTCAGATCCTCGAGCGAGGTCGCGAGACAGAAGATCGCCATTACCTCTGAGGCGACGACGATGTCGAAGCCGTCCTCGCGCGGATAACCGTTGCCGGGGCCGCCGAGCGACACCACGATGTCGCGCAGCGCGCGGTCGTTCATGTCCATCACGCGCTTCCACTGAATGCGGCGCACGTCGATGCCAAGCGCATTGCCATGATGTATGTGGTTGTCGAGCATCGCGGCAAGCAGATTGTTCGCCAGCGCGATCGCGGAGAAATCCCCCGTGAAGTGCAGGTTGATGTCCTCCATCGGCACCACCTGCGCGTAGCCTCCCCCGGCCGCGCCGCCCTTGACGCCGAACACCGGCCCGAGCGACGGCTCGCGCAGGCAGATCAGCGCCTTCTTGCCGATGTGATTGAGCGCATCGCCGAGTCCCACGGTGGTGGTGGTCTTGCCCTCGCCCGCCGGAGTCGGACTGATCGCCGTGACCAGGATCAGCTTGCCGTCTTTCCTCCCCTTGAGCGTGTTCAGGTATTCAAGCGAGATCTTCGCCTTGAAGTGGCCATAGGGCTCGAGGTGATCCTCGCCGATGCCCAGCTTGTCCAGCGCCACTTTGGAAATGCGCTGCATGGTCGCAGCCTGTGCGATATCGATATCGGACGGCATGGATGTGTTCTCCGCGGTAAGTAATGTGGAATCGTTCTGATCGGGGGAGGTTGCGAACAAAGAAAGAATGGGCGGAATTCAGTCGCCGCATTCTGAAAGAAGATACGCGAACAGGGCCTTGACGAAGGTCAATGCCCCGGGCGCCACAGACCGGTCAGGAATCGCCGATCCCCGCGAGCACGCCCCCCTTCCCATAGCCCGGATGCGCCGGCGGCCTGCCGCCCTTCACCACCTTGATTGCGCAGTACTTGAACTCCGGAATCTTGCCGAAGGGGTCTAGCGCCGAGTTGGTGAGCAGGTTCGCGGCCGCTTCCTGAAAGGCGAAAGGGATGAACACCGCGCCGCGCGGCGTGCCCTCGTCAGCGCGCGCGTAGAGCGAGATCGCGCCGCGCCGTGAACTGACCGTGACGACCTCGCCCGGGCTAGAGCCAAGCGCGGCGAGGTCGAGCGGATGCATCAGCGCCACCGCTTCGGGCTCGATTGCATCGAGCACGCCGGAGCGTCGCGTCATCGCGCCGGTATGCCAATGTTCGAGCTGCCGCCCGGTGATCAGTACCATCGGGTAGTTGCGATCGGGACGCTCGGCGGCGGGTATCAGATCCGCCGGAACGAAGCGCCCTCGTCCCGTCGGAGTCGGAAAATGGGTCTGGAACACCACCGCCTGCCCTGCGTCGCCTTCATTCTCGCAGGGATAGGTGACCGACGAATCGCGTTCCAGGCGTTCCCAGGTGATGCCGCGCACCGAGTCCATGCCGCGGCGCATTTCATCCCATACCTCGCGCGGCCCGCTGTAGTTCCAGTCGAGTCCGAGGCCGCGCGCCAGGTCCTGGATGATGCGCAGGTCCTCGCGCGCCTCGCCCGGCGGCTGGATCGCCTTGCGTCCCATCTGCACCATGCGGTCGGTGTTGGTCACCGTACCGTTCTTCTCCGGCCAGGCGGTCGCCGGCAGCAGCACGTCGGCGAACCACGCGGTTTCGGTCATGAAGATATCCTGCACCACCAGGTGCTGCAAATTTGCGAGCGCCGCGCGAGCGTGCTGCAGGTCGGGATCCGACATCGCGGGATTCTCGCCCATGATGTACATGCCGCGGATCGCGCCGTCATGGGCCGCGTTCAGCACCTCGACCACGGTGAGGCCGGGCTTGGTATCGAGGCTCGCTCCCCACAGTGCCTCGAAACGCTGGTTCGCCCCGGAATCGGCGACCCGCTGGTAGTCGGGGAACATCATCGGAATCAGCCCCGCGTCGGAGGCGCCCTGCACGTTGTTCTGGCCGCGCAGGGGATGGAGCCCGGTGCCCGGGCGGCCGATCTGCCCGGTCATCATCGCGAGCGCGATCAGGCAGCGCGCGTTGTCGGTACCGTGCACGTGCTGCGAGATGCCCATTCCCCAGAGGATCATCGACCCCTTCGAGGTCGCGTACAAGCGCGCCACCTCGCGGATCGTCTGTGCCGGGATGCCGCAAATCGGCGCCATCTTTTCAGGCGAGAATCCCTTCGCATTCTCCGCCAGCGCCTCGTAGCCGCTGGTGCGGTCGCGCACGAAGCTCTCGTTGACCAGTCCCTCGTCGATGATCGCGTGGATCAGCGCGTTGAGCAGCGCGACGTCGGTATCGGGCTTGAACTGCAGCACGTGGGTGGCGTGGCGCGCGAGATCGGTGCGCCGCGGATCGGCGATGATCAGCTTGGTGCCGCGCTTGACCGCGTTCTTGATCCAGGTCGCCGCAACCGGGTGGTTGGAGGACGGGTTGGCGCCGATCACGAACACCACGTCGGCGCGCAGCACGTCGTTGACCTGGTTCGACACCGCCGCGGAGCCCACCCCCTCGAGCAGCGCGGCGACCGACGAGGCGTGGCACAGGCGCGTGCAGTGATCGACGTTGTTGGTTCCGAAGCCGGTGCGGACCAGTTTCTGGAACAGATAGGCTTCCTCGTTGCTGCCCTTCGCCGAACCGAAACCGGCGAGCGCGTAGCGCCCGTTGCGCGGCCCCCCCGCGTCGCGAATCTCACGCAGGCCGCGCGCGGCGAGTTCGATCGCTTCGTCCCAGCTCGCTTCGCGGAACACTTCCGACCAGTTCGCCGGATCGAAATTCAGTTCGGCCGATTTCTTCGCTCCCGGCTTGCGGATCAGCGGACGCGTGAGACGTTGCGGATGCGCCACATAATCGAAGCCATAGCGCCCCTTCACACACAGCCGTTCCTCGTTCGACGGGCCCGCGCGTCCGGTAACGAAGCGAATGCGGTCATCCTTCACGTGATAGGTGAGTTGACAACCCACGCCGCAGAACGGACAGACCGAATCGACCTCGCGATCGATCGGACCCAACCCCGCCTCGCGCGCGGGCATCAACGCGCCGGTCGGGCAGGCCTGCACGCACTCACCGCAGGCGACACAGGTCGAATCGCCCAGCGCATCGCCGATGTCGAACACGATTCTCGCCTCCGAAGCGCGGAACGCGAGTCCGATCACATCGTTCACCTGTTCCTCTCGGCAGGCGCGCAGGCAGCGCGTGCACTGGATGCAGGCATCGAGATTGACCGCGATCGCCGGATGCGAAAGATCCGCCGCCGGCTGCGCGCGGCGCATCGCCGCGCCAGCGAAGCGCGACCGGCCGACGCCCAGTTTTTTCGCCCAGACATCGAGCTCGGAATCGGCGCGGTACTGTTTCTCCGGCATGTCGGAGAGCAGCAGTTCCAGCACCATCCTCTGCGAAGCACGCGCGCGCTCGCTCTCGCTAGAAACTTCCATTCCCGCGGTCGGCGTACGGCAGCAGGAGGGCGCGAGCGTGCGCTCGCCCTTCACTTCGACCACGCAGGCGCGGCAGTTGCCGTCCGGGCGCATCCCTTCCTTGTGGCAAAGGTGCGGAATCTCGACGCCGTGGCGCTTCGCGCACTCGATGAGGGTCTCATCGGTCCGGCCGACGACGCTGCGGCCGTTCAGCT
>JAOUFA010000023.1 GCA_029858545.1 Betaproteobacteria bacterium | reverse complement strand
TGCCGTGTAATGCGCGCGCCGCGCGCGCGGAACATTGACGCACAGGGTATGCGCGGCCTCGGTCTGGCCGCTGCCGGAGATGTCGTCGAGCTCGCCCTCGATCGAGAGCAGCGCGGTGTCGCGTATCGCCTGCGGTTGCACCGTCTCGCCATGCACCGTCATTCTCCCCTGCGGCAGCGCAAAGTCCTGGAACACCGTTTTCACCGTGTCGAGGTAGTACTCGGCGGGCATGTCGAGCACCGCGTTGTACTCGTCGTAGAAGCGCCGGTGTTCCTCGGCCGACTCGCCGTCACCGACCAGCAGTTGATTGTAGTAGTCCCAGTGCGCGTTCATGTGGCGGTCCGGATTCATCGCGACGAACCCCAGGTGCTGGAGAAAGCCGGGATAGACCCGGCGCATGAAACCCGGATATTTGGCCGGCACGCGCTGGATGAGATGGTTTTCGAACCACGAATACGGTTTCTTCGTCGCCAGGTTGTTGACCGCGGTGGGGCTCTTGCGCGCGTCGATCGGCCCGCCCATCATCACCATCGTCGCCGGCACCGGTGCGTCGCCGGCGGCGGCCATCAGCGAAATCGCCGCGAGCACCGGAACCGTCGGCTGGCAGACCGAGATCACGTGCAGGTCGGGCGCGAGCAGCCGGATGAACTCGCGTACGGTGTCGACGTAGTCGTCGAGATGAAAGGCGCCCGCGGAGAGCGGCACCAGGCGCGCATCGACCCAGTCGGTGATCCAGACCTCGTGTTCGGGCAGCAGCGTCCTCACCGTGTCGCGCAGCAGCGTGGCGTGGTGGCCCGAGAGCGGCGCGACGAGCAGCACCTTGGGATCGCGGCGCGGCGCGGCGAGCTCGCGCCGGAAGTGCAGCAGCTTGCAAAACGGCGTATCGAGCGCGAGTTCGATTTCGACCGGCAGCTTCCGGCCGTCGACCACCGTGTCGTGGATCCCCCAGGCCGGCTTGCCGTAGCGCTGCGTGACGCGCAAAAACAGGTCGCTCGAGGCGGCAAGGCGCCGCGAGGTCGGCAGGTAGGCGAGCGGGCTGAACGGATGGCCGAACCAGTTGCGCGACATCTCCGCGGCGATGCGTAGCGGCGAGAGCGCCGCATGTTGCGCTTCGAACAGGCTGTAGAGCATCGCTCAGCCTCCTTCAGACCGTGGATACCGATCCCTTATAGCAGAATTGCTGCGCTGCCGCATGGACCAAAATCACGCCCTTCCCGCCGTGTGAACCGCGCCAAAGCCGGCCGGGGCGATTCCGATGCGGTGTCGCCCCCCGCTGCCTCGCGTTCCATCGCCCGGTTCGTCATGCGGCGCGCCGCGGTTGTTCGGCGCGCCATCTTCTCCGCAGATAGAGATTGTTCGCAACCAGCGCGGCGATGACAACCCCCGCGCCGGCGAGCTCGACCGCGGCAAAGCTGCGCCCGAGCGCCGCCTCGATGCCGAACACCGTCACCGGCACCAGGTTGAGGAGCAGCGTGGTGTCGAGGGTTCCCAGGTGCTTCACCGCGGCGTTGAAGCTGAACACCCCGAGCACCACGCTCACGATCGACAAATAGCCGATCTGCCAGGCATGCGCGAGCAGCACGTCCACGACCGGCGGACTCGCGTGGCCCGTCGCCACCGCGATCGCGTTGAGCACGCACAGCCCGAGCGCGCCGGGAATTCCGGTGAGGGTCGTGAAGCGCAGCGCCGACCAGCCCGCGAAACTCGCACCGCCCAATCCATAGATCACCCAGCTCGCCCCGCCCAGCAGCACCAGCAAATCGCCGAGCAGTTCCGCGCCGCCCGCGCCGAATCCGGAAAGTGCGCCGCGGGGATCGCCGCGCGTGATGACCAGCAGCACTCCGGCGAACGCGAGCACGCTGCAGCCCAGCGTGAAGCCCGCGGGGCGCTGGCCGCGCAGCAGCCACACCGCGAGCGCGGCGATTGGCGCCTGCAGCGCGAGGATGATCGACGTGTGCTCGGGCTGCGTGAAACTGAGCCCGAACCAGACCAGCGCATTGAAGCCGGTGATGCCGATCACGCCGAGCAGCGCGGCGTGCAGGAACCGCCCGGCGTAGGAAAAGGCGCCGCGCCCCTCGATCACAGCGAGCAAAGCGGCGAGCACCGCGACGCCGATCAGATAGCGGATCGACCCGAGCGTGTAGGGGTCGATCGAGACCAGCGTGCGCTTGGCGAGCGGAAACATCGGCCCCCAGGACAGAACCGCCAGCAACGCCCAGACGACGCCGCGAAAGAACTGCGGCCGGAAGATCAATGCAATGGTCTTGTCGCCGCGGACGCGGGTGCTCGCCTACCGCCGGCTTTTCCGACGGATCGATGCCTCATGCGGATTTCGATTCCCTCAGCGCTCTGCGCAGGATCTTGCCCACATTGGTCTTCGGCAGATCGGCGCGAAATTCGACGTATTTCGGCCGCTTGTAGCCCGTCAGCTGCGTCTTGCAATGCTCGAGCACGGCCTGCTCGGTGAGCGCGGGGTCCTTCTTTACCACGAACACCTTGACCGCCTCGCCCGAATGCTCGTCGGGGATGCCGATCGCGGCGCATTCGAGCACCCCCGGGATGCCCGCGACCACCTGCTCGACTTCGTTCGGGTACACGTTGAACCCCGATACCAGGATCATGTCCTTCTTGCGATCGACGATGGTCACGAAGCCGCGCTCGTCCATCACCCCGATGTCGCCGGTGCGCAGATAACCGTCGGCCATCATCACCTTCGCGGTCTCGTCGGGCCGCTGCCAGTAGCCGGCCATCACCTGCGGCCCCTTGATGCAGATCTCGCCCGACTGGCCGATCGGCTGATCCTTGCCTTCATCGTCTCGAATCGCGATCGACGTGGACGGCATCGGCAGGCCGATCGAGCCGTTGTAATCGGTCAGATTGAGAGGATTCATCGTGGCCGATGGACTCGTCTCGGTAAGACCGTAGCCCTCGAGCAGCGCCTTGCCGGTCACCTTGCGCCAGCGTTCGGCCACCGCACGCTGCACCGCCATGCCGCCGCCGACGCACAGCTTGAGCGCCGAGAAATCGAGTTTGGCGAAATCCGGGTTATTCAGCAGCGCGCTGAACAGGGTGTTTACCCCGGTGATCGTGTTGTAGCGGTGTTTGGCGAGTTCCTTGACGAATCCGGGAATGTCGCGCGGGTTGGTGATCAGCACGTTCAGTCCGCCGAGCTTCGAATAGAGCAGGCAGTTCACCGTGAGCGAGAAGATATGATAGAGCGGCAGCGCGGTAATGATCGTCGGCGGCTCGTCGCCCAACGCCTGCTTCAGCCAGGCCTCCGACTGGAGCACATTCGCGATCACGTTGCGATGCAGGAGCATCGCGCCCTTCGATACGCCGGTGGTGCCGCCGGTGTACTGCAGAAAGGCGATGTCCTCGGGCGCGACCTCGACGCGTTCGAGACTGAGCGCCGCGCCCTCGGCGAGCACCTCCTTGAAACGCACCGCCCCCGCAAGATCCCAGGCGGGCACCATCTTCTTCACCCGACGCACGACGAAGTTCACCAACACGCCCTTCGGCCCGAGCAGTTCGCCGAGCGAGGCCACGACGATATGCTTCACCGGCACATGCGGCAGCGCCTCCTGCAGCGTGTGCGCAAAATTCTCCAGAATGAAGATCGCCTCGGCACCCGAATCCTTCAGCTGGTGCTCCAGCTCGCGCGCCGTGTAGAGCGGATTGACGTTGACCACCGTCATTCCCGCGCGCAGCACGCCGAACAGCACCGCCGGATACTGCAGCACATTGGGCATCATGATCGCGACGCGCGCGCCCTTGCGCAGTCCGCGCGACTGCAGCCAGGCGCCCACCGCACGCGTCATGCGATCGAGCTCGGCGTAACTCAGCGTCTTGCCCATGTTGTGAAACGCCGGCCGGCCGGAATGCTCCGTGGCGACCTGCTCGAACAACTCGCCCAGCGAACGATATTGCGCGACGTCGATGTCCGCCGGCACCCCGGGCGGATAGCTCTTCAGCCAGATGCGTTCCATTATTCCTCCTCCGATCCGTTGTAGTTCGACCTTCGCGGGGCACCCGCCACACGCGCAGCGGATATTTTCCCGTCGCGCCGGCCGCGACCTGCGGCCTCCCGGCCAGTTCGGGCTGTGGCATCCCTCCCCCGCCGGCGCGATCGGTCATCAGTCTACGCCCTGCCCGCTCTCCCGAACAGGCGTGCAAGCGGCGCGGCGGCGAGACAGCCCGCGCCGATCGCGGCGAAGGCGACGATCCAGGCGCCCGGATGCTGCGCGCCGCCCGCCCAGTCGAGCGCGGCACCGAACACCATCGGCCCGAGCATGCCGCCCGCGAATCCGGCAAGCGAGTAAAAACCCATCGCCGCACCGCGCAACTCGGCCGGCGCGGCCGCGACCAGTCCCGCGGTAAGCGTCGCGGATTCGGCCATCACGAGCATCGCGTAGATCGTCACCAGAGCAAGCACCAGGATCCAAGACCAGGCCGCGCCCAAGCCAAGGACGATGCCCAGCGATCCCGAACTCGCCATCACCAGCAGAATCCAGCGCCGTCTGCCGATTCGCAGCGCGACCTCGTTGCCGAGAATCGACGCGGGCACCGCCCACAGGGTGATGATCGATGCCATCAGCGCGGCGGGCCAGGGAAAGCCCGCGCCCGGAGCATGCAGTCCCGCCGAATAGACGAAGTAGGCGACCAGCCAGGCGCGCGAGCCAAACAGCTCCATGCAGTGCACCGCGTAGCCGAGCGTGTAGCCCGCCGCGGCACGGTCGGCGAGCACGCGCCGCCAGGCGGCGAGCGGAAAGAGCATCGCCGGAGAAAAGCGCGGCGCGGCGTGCGGCGCATTCCGGTCGGCCTGCCGCGCGACCCCGGCGAATACCAGGGCGCCGGCGATGGCCGGTCCGAGCGCCGAAAGCACGAACGCGGTGCGCCAGCCGGCGAGCGGCGCGACCGCCCCGGCCAGCGCGAGCGACAGTGCGGTACCGATGCCGAAAAACGACGTATAGAACGCCACGTAGCGGCTCTGCGCGGGCCCGGCGACGCGATCCGAGAGCAGGCGCAGTCCCGGCATATAGGTCGCGGCGATGCCGGCGCCGAGCAGGGCTTGAAACAACAGGGCACTCGCGAATCCCTCCGCCAGCAGACCGAAGCCGGCGCTCCCGGCGGTCGCGAGCAGGCTCCCCGTGAGATACACCCGGCGCGCATCGCGCCGGTCGGTGAGCGCGGTCCAGTACGACACCGTGCCCGCATAACCGAAAAAGAACGCGCCGCCGATCACCCCTGCCTGGGCGTTGCTCAGCCCCCACAGATCGCGCAATTCGGGCAGCAGCGCCGCGAAACTGGAGAACCCCAGCATCGAGACGACATGCGCCGTGATCAGCAGGATCGCCGCGCGGCGCACCGCGTCCGCGGACTGTGCGCAAGGTTCCATCGACGGCGCGGAAAGCGAAGCCGACTGCCTGGTCCGTGAATCTCTCAGCGATGCCCGAACCGGGGCTTGCGCTTTTCGACGAAGGCCGCCATGCCTTCCTTCTGATCGTCGAGTGAGAACGCGGCGTGGAACAGCCTGCGCTCATAGCGCACGCCTTCGGCGAGCGGCGTTTCGTAGGCGGCGTTGACCGACTCCTTCACCATCATCGCCACCGGCACCGAGAACGACGCGATCTTTTCCGCCACCGCGAGCGCCTCGTCCATCAGTTTGTCGACCGCCACCACGCGCGACACCAGCCCGCAGCGCTCCGCCTCGTGGGCGTCCATGCTGCGCCCGGTGAGGCACAGATCCATCGCCTTCGCCTTGCCGACCGCGCGCGGCAGGCGCTGCGTGCCGCCCGCGCCGGGCAGGATGCCGAGGGCGATTTCGGGCTGGCCGAATCGGGCATTCTCCGCCGCGATCACGATGTCGCACATCATCGCCAGTTCGTTGCCGCCGCCGAGCGCGTGGCCGGCCACCGCGGCGATCACCGGCTTCCTGATGCGGCGCAGATGTTCCCAGTCGCGCGTGATGTAGTCGGCCTTGTAGACATCGATGAAATTCCAGTCCTTCATCGCCCCGATGTCGGCTCCGGCGGCGAAGGCCTTCTCGTTGCCGGTAATGATTATGCAGCCGATGCCGTCGTCGGCGTCGAACCCCTCGAGCGCCGCGCCCAGCTCCTGCATCAGCTGCGCATTGAGGGCGTTCATCTGTTTGGGGCGGTTCAGCGTCGCGATCGCGACGCGTCCCCTTGTTTCAGTGACGATACATTCGTAGCTCATGGCATCCCTCAGATCGTGGCGAGAATTTCGTCGGTCGGTGCGACTTTCGCGTACAGCCCGTGCAGCGCGGCGAGGAAAGCCGCGTGCACCTGCTTCGCCGGCACCGTCTCGCCGCCGAAGCTCTGCTCCCGGCTCGCGCAGGCATCGGCGAGCAGCGAGATGCGATAGCCCAGATCAAACGCCTGGCGCACGCTCGCGTCGACGCACATATGGGTCATCATCCCCGCGACGACCAGATGCCCGACCTTCGCGCGCTGCAGCTGTTCGTGCAGATCGGTGCCGCGAAAGCTGTTGGGGAAATTCTTTTCGACCACCGTCTCGCCCTGCGCGGGACGCAGGTTCGCGCGAATCTCGGCGCCCTCGGTGCCCGGCACGAAGAAGCCCGCGCCCGGGCGCAGCGAGAGATGGCGCACATGAATGACCGGCAGCCGCTTCGCGCGAAACGCGGCAAGGACGCCGGCGGCCCGCTCGCCCGCCGCCACGGCGCCCTCCAGCTCCATCTTTCCGCCGGGAAAGTAATCGTTCTGAATATCGATGATCAGCAATGCGGTCTCGGTCATGGCGAGGTTTCCCTGTCCTGTCTCGTTGCGGCAGTATCGTTCCGGATGCTGCCGATTGTAGCGCCCTTGATGTATGCTTGACGCCGGATTGCCCGCCCGCAGGGCCCCGGCGCGAACCGCAAACAATTTCCCTCGCATCGCATGTCGAAGCCGATACTTGTCGCCGTCGAGGCGGGCGTTCAGACGATCATTCTGAACCGGCCCGAACAGCTCAACGCCTTCAACCCCGCGATGCACGCGCATCTGCGCGAAGCACTCGACGATGCGGCGGACGATGCGTCGATCCGCGCGGTCCTGCTCACCGGAGCGGGGCGCGGATTTTGCGCCGGACAGGATCTCGCCGAGCGCCGATTCGGTCCCGACGCGCCGCCGGTGGACCTCGGCGCGAGCCTCGAACAGAACTACAACCCGCTGGTGCGGCGCCTGCGCGCGCTCGACAAGCCGGTGGTCTGCGCGGTGAACGGCGTCGCCGCCGGAGCGGGCGCCAACCTCGCGCTGGCCTGCGACATCGTACTCGCCGCGCGCTCGGCGGTGTTCGTGCAGGCATTCTCGCGCATCGGCCTGCTGCCCGATTCGGGCGGCAGCTGGTTCCTGCCCCGGCTCGTGGGTACCGCACGCGCGATGGGACTCGCGCTGCTCGCCGAAAAGCTTCCGGCCGCCGAGGCCGAGCGCATCGGCCTGATCTGGCGCTGCGTCGACGACGCGCACCTGATGGACGAAGCGCGGGCGATCGCGCGCGGTCTTGCCGAGGGACCCACGCTTGGCTACGCGCTGATCAAGCAGGCGATGCGGGCCTCGGCGACGAACAGCCTCGACGCGCAACTCGATCTGGAGCGCGACCTGCAGCGCAGCGCCGGGCGCTCGGAGGACTACCGCGAGGGCGTCACCGCGTTCGCGGAAAAGCGCAAACCGCGTTTTCACGGGAGGTGATTGCCTGGAACTTTCACCGGATAGGTGGGATCGGTAAAGAGCAGGACCGGGCATTACCGTTAGGCTAGCGTCATGGGGAGGTGATTCGATGAAGACGTTTCCGCTGGAGCCGATCGAACACGCGCCGCTCGAGGAACTGCGCGCGCTGCAACTCGAGCGCCTGCGCGCCTCGCTGCAGCACGCCTACGACAACGTCGCGCAATACCGCAGGAAGTTCGACGCCGCGGGGGTGCGTCCCGAGGACTGCCGCGCGCTCGCCGACCTGGCGAAATTCCCCTTTACCACCAAGCAGGATCTGCGCGAGACCTATCCGTTCGGCATGTTCGCGGTGCCGATGGACCGCGTGGTGCGCATCCATGCCTCGAGCGGCACCACCGGCAAGCCCACCGTGGTCGGCTACACGGCGAAGGACATCGACACCTGGTCGCAACTGATGGCGCGCTCGATCCGTGCCGCGGGGGCGCGTCCGGGCGACAAGGTGCACGTGGCCTACGGCTACGGTTTGTTCACCGGCGGGCTCGGGGCGCACTACGGCGCCGAGCGGCTGGGCCTCGCGGTGATCCCGCTCGGCGGCGGCATGACCGAGCGCCAGGTGCAGCTGATCGAGGATTTCAAACCCGAGATCATCATGGTGACGCCCTCGTACATGCTCGCGATCGCCGACGAGATGCAGCGTCAGGGGCTCGACCCGAAGCGAAGCTCGCTGCGCCTGGGGATCTTCGGCGCCGAGCCCTGGACCAACGAAATGCGCCGCAACATCGAACAGCGTCTGTCGCTCGAGGCGATCGACATCTACGGCTTGTCGGAGGTGATGGGTCCCGGGGTGGCGCAGGAATGTCTCGAGACCAAGGACGGACTGACCATCTGGGAGGACCATTTCTATCCCGAGATCGTCGATCCGGCGACCGGCACACCGCTTGCCGACGGAGAAAAGGGGGAACTCGTCTTCACGTCGCTCACCAAGGAAGCGCTGCCGGTGATCCGCTACCGCACGCGCGATCTCACCCGGCTGCTGCCGGGCACGGCGCGCAGCATGCGCCGCATGGAGAAGATCACCGGGCGCTCGGACGACATGCTGATCATCCGCGGCGTGAACGTCTTCCCCTCGCAGATCGAGGAACTGATTCTCAAGCAGGCCGAGCTCTCACCGCACTATCTGCTCGAGCTGACGCGCGAGGGACCGCTCGACCACCTGTCGGTGCTGGTCGAGATGCGACCCGAGTGCGACGGCTGGCCGCAGGCAAAGAAGGACGCAGCGAGCGCGCAACTGGCGCACAACGTCAAATCCTATATCGGGGTGAGCGCCGAGGTGAGAGTGCTGCCGCTCAGCGCGATCGAACGTTCGGTGGGCAAGGCGAAACGGGTGATCGACAAGCGGCGCTGAGGAAGGCGCGCGCGGCCCTAGAACTGCGTCCAGACCCCGGCTTTGCCCTTGTCGCCGATGCCGCCTGCTGCGCGGACCGGCGTGGTGGATTGCCCGGCAGCGTAAGCAGGTAAGACCGTAGCAGGCGCCGCCCCGTCGTCGGCCTGTGCATCGTCGCCGAGCGCAAATGCGGCGACGGCCTGCGTGAGTTCTTCGGCCTGCCGGCGCATCGTCTCGGCCGCCGTCGCGGCCTGTTCCACCAGCGCCGCATTCTGCTGCGTGACGTGATCGATCCGGCCCATCGCCGTGTTGACGCGGTCGATGCCGCGGTTCTGCTCCTGCGAGGCGAGGGTGATCGAATCGATCACCCGGCTCACGCCGCGCACCGAAACGACGATTTCCTCCATCGTCAGCCCCGCCTCCGAAACAAGCTTGGAGCCCGCACCGACCCGCGTGGCCGTATCTTCGATCAGGACCTTGATTTCCTTCGCCGCGGAGGCGCTGCGATGCGCGAGACCGCGCACCTCGCCCGCGACGACGGCGAATCCACGCCCCTGTTCGCCGGCACGCGCCGCCTCGACGGCCGCGTTGAGCGCCAGAATGTTGGTCTGGAAGGCGATGCCGTCGATCACCCCGATGATCTCGGAAATTCTGCGCGAGGCATCGGTGATGCCGCCCATCACCTGTTCCACCTGGTGCACCGCCCGGCCGCCCTTCACCGCCACGGCGGAGGCGTCGGTCGCCAAACCGCCGGCCTCGCGCGCGCTGTCGGCATTGTCCTTGACGGCGGCGGTCAGATCCTCGAGCGAGGAGGCGGTTTCCTCCAGGCTCGACACCTGTTCCTCGGTGCTCGCGGCGACATGCTTGCTATCGCGCAGGATGTCTCCCGCGGCGATGCCGATCTGGTCGGTCGCACGGCGAATTCCGCCGACGAGACGCGCGAGTTGCGCGGTCGAATCGGACAACGCGGTGAGCAGCTCGCCGACTTCGTCGCGAGAATCGCCTTCGACGCGCTGGGTCAGATCTCCGCGCGCCAGCGCGCGCGCCGCGTCGACCGCGCGATCGAGTCGCCCGACGATGGCGCGCGCCTGCGCGAACGCAATCAGGATGCTCACCAACAGCGCAATCACCGCGAGCCCGACCAGCGTACGCTGTTCGAACAGCGAAAAATAGCGCGCCACGCCAAGCACGACGAGGCAGCCGTTGGCCACGGCCGGGGCAATGAGAAGTTGCCTGGACAGTTTCATCGACGCTCAGCTGCGCTCGGTTGTGCTCGGTTGCAACGGGACGGCAAACCCCATTCACGCGGGGACGGGCACTAGGTTACGGAAGCTCGCCCGGCAAGTGTGTGAAACTATGTGATGCAAAGTTCATGAATTGAAAGGGAAAGGCAAGGCGCAGCGGCGATCGGATACGCGCCCCGGCGCAATCGAGAGACGCTCTCATTCTAGTCCCTGTGGCGCCCGGCGGCGAGCGCTACACTTCGCCTCGCCGACGGTTCGCCCCTTCCCCTTCGTATCCGAGCTCCCATGCCCGCCTATCCCCGCCTGCTCCAGCCGCTCGACCTGGGTTTTGTCACGCTCGCCAATCGCATCGTGATGGGTTCGATGCATGTCGGGCTCGAGGCGCGCCCCGACGGGATGGGGAGGCTCGCCGCGTTCTACGCCGAGCGCGCGCGCGGCGGCGCGGCGCTCATCGTGACCGGCGGCTTCTCGCCGGACGCGGCCGGCAACCTCGGCCCGCACGCCGCGCAGATGTCCGGGACCGCCGACCGCGACCGCCACCGGGCGATTCCCCGTGCGGTGCACGACGCCGGCGGCAGGGTGCTGCTGCAGATCCTGCACGCCGGGCGCTACGGCGCGCATCCGGGTTGCGTCGCGCCCTCCGCGCTCAAGTCGCCGATCTCGCCCTTCGCGCCGCGTGAGCTTTCCGGGCCGGAAATCGAGCGCACGCTGGACGATTACGCGCGCGCCGCGCAGCTTGCGCGCGAAGCGGGCTACGACGGCGTCGAGATCATGGGCTCCGAGGGTTATCTGATCAGCCAGTTTCTCGCGCTGCGCACCAACCGGCGTGCCGACGAATGGGGCGGTCCGATCGGCAACCGCATGCGCTTCGCGCTCGAGACGGTGCGACGCACGCGCGCCGCGGCGGGCGCGGATTTCATCATCATGTTCCGCGTTTCGGCGCTCGATCTGGTCGAAGGCGGCCTCGACGGCACCGAGGTACTCGCGCTCGCGCGCGCGCTCGAAACCGCCGGTGCGACGCTGCTCAACACCGGCATCGGCTGGCACGAGGCGCGCATTCCGACCATCGCGCAGGCCGTACCGCGCGGCGCCTTCGCCTGGGCGACGCGCCGGCTGAAGGAGGCGGTGGCGATCCCCGTGGTCGCCTCGAACCGCATCAACGCGCCCGAAATCGCCGAGGCGATCCTCGCGCGCGGCGACGCCGATCTCGTGTCGCTCGCGCGCGCGCTGCTCGCCGATGCGGAATTCGCCAACAAGGCGAAGGCGGGTGATCGCGCGGCGATCAATATCTGCATCGCCTGCAACCAGGCCTGTCTGGACCATCTCTTCAGCGGCCGTTCGGCGAGCTGCCTGGTGAATCCGCGTGCGGGCCGCGAAACCCAGCTCGTCTATGCACCGGCGGCGACGCGCAAGCGCGTCGCGGTGGTGGGCGGCGGCCCGGCCGGAATGATCTGCGCGGCGATCGCCGCCGAGCGTGGCCATCAAACCGTGCTGTTCGAGCAGGCGGAAGAACTCGGCGGCCAGTTCAATCTCGCCGGCAAAGTGCCGGGCAAGCAGGAATTCGCCGAATCGGTGGCCTACTACGCCGAACGCCTGCGCCGCGCCGGGGTAAAGACCCTGCTTGGCCGGGCGGCCGCCGCGCCCGAACTCGCCGTGTTCGACGAAGTGGTGCTCGCCACCGGTATCGTGCCGCGCCGCCCGGATATTCCCGGTATCGGACATCGCAAGGTCGTGAGCTATGCCGATCTGCTCGCGGGCCGCGTACAGGCCGGCGAGCGCGTCGCGATCCTCGGCGCCGGAGGCATCGGCTTCGATGTCGCGCTGTATCTGCTCGATCGCGCAGGCCGCGCACCGCTCGAGTCGGCCGCGTTCAACGCGCATTGGGGGATCGATGCGGCAATCTCCACCGCGGGCGGGTTGATGCCGGCGCGCAAGGGCGCAGCGCCCGCGCATCGCATCACGCTGCTCAAGCGCTCGACCACCCCGTTCGGCGACACGCTCGGCAAGACCACCGGCTGGGTGCATCGCGCCGAGCTGGCAAGAAACGGCGTGGAGTTGATCAAGGGGGTCGCCTACCGCCGTATCGACGACGAAGGGCTGCATATCGTCGTCGAAGGAAAGGAACAGTGCATCCCGGCCGATACGATCGTCGTTTGCGCCGGACAGGAGCCGCGCCGCGAACTCGCCGCGGCGCTCGAGGCACTCGGCAAGCCCGTGCACCTCATCGGCGGGGCGAAGCTCGCCGCCGAACTCGATGCGAAGCGCGCGATGCGCGAGGGCGCCGAACTTGCCTCGAGCCTGTAGCGCCAAGACGTGATCGTGTTGAGCCGTCCTGGCACCGCCTCCGGGTGCCTGCGTCGGTTTGGAATTTCCCCGCTCGCCCGATTTTGATCGGTTGCGTTCTTCGCTACCGATCAAAATCGGGCGAAACCCGCGCACCCAAACCCGCGACGCCCGTCATCTTGCGAGACAGATTGAGCGCCCTCAGGTTCTCCGCATTTTGCGCGGTTGCAAAAAGCGCAACCGCGCAAAATGCGGAGATCGGTAAAAATCAAAGCCCGCTGTAAATTCAAACCCCGCCGAAAAATCAGCCGCGCTTCCCGCCCTCGATGCGCATGCCCAGCTTGTCGAGCAGCGCGAGATCGCTGCTTGCGCCGGGATTGCCGGTGGTGAGCAGGCGGTCGCCATAAAAAATAGAATTCGCGCCGGCGTGGAAACACAGCGCCTGCTCGGCTTCCGACATTTCCAGCCGCCCGGCCGACAGGCGCACGGTGCTCGCCGGCATCGTGATGCGCGCCGCGGCGATGGTGCGCACGATCTCGGTCCAGTCCAGAGGCTGCGCATCGCCAAGCGGCGTGCCCTTCACCGGCACCAGATCGTTGATCGGCACCGATTCGGGCGCCGGATCGAGGTTGGCGAGCTCGGCGATCAGCGCCGCGCGCTGATCGCGCGTCTCGCCCATGCCGACAATGCCGCCACAACAGACGTTCACACCCGCCTCGCGCACCTTGCGCAGCGTGTCGAGACGATCGTCGTAGCCGCGCGTGCCGATGACCGAGCCGTAGAATTCGCGTGCGGTGTCGAGATTGTGGTTGTAGTAGTCGAGGCCGGCCTGTTTCAACTGCTCGGCCTGTCCCTCGCGCAACATGCCCAGGGTGACGCAGGTTTCGAGGCCCATTTCCTTGACCGCGCGGATCATCGGCAGCACCGCGTCGAGATCGCGCTGCTTGGGCCCGCGCCAGGCCGCGCCCATGCAAAAGCGTGTCGCGCCGGCCACCTTGGCCGCGCGCGCGGCGTCGGTGACCCGATCGAGGGTCAGCAGCGGCTCGCCGGCGACACCGGAATCGTGGTGCGCCGATTGCGAGCAGTAGCCGCAGTCCTCCGGACAGCCGCCGGTCTTGATCGACAGCAGCGTCGAGATCTGCATCGCGTTCGGGTCGAAATGCTGCCGATGCGCCTGCTGCGCGCGAAACAGCAGGTCGTTGAACGGCAGCGCGAGAAGTTCGCTCACTGCGGCGGGAGTCCAGCGCGGCGTTGGCGATGCCGCGCGGGTCGGCGTAAGGGTCGTTGTGGTCGAGAGGGAGGTTTGCATGGTAGGTCGAATTGTGACGGCTATCGCCGATCTGTCAATGCGCTGGCACAGATCCGGACCGGTTGGTCAGATAGAGCCCCGCGACGACCAGCAGCGCCCCGACCGCGAGCGCCGGCGTGGCGGGCTCGCCCAACAGCCACACCGATTCGAGGGCTGCGAGCGGCGGCACCAGGTTGATGAACTGCGAGGCGCGCGCGGCGCCGAGCGCCTTGACGCCTTCGTAATACCACAGGTTCGGCAGCACCGTGCCGAACAGCACCAGATAGGCCATCGCGGCCCAACTCTGCCAGGAAACCTGCGCGAGCGCGGCCTGCTCGAGTCCGGCCGGCAGCCCGAGCGGCAGCACCCCGAACAGGGTGACCCAGGCGCTCAACGCGAGCGGCGAGAAGCTCGCCAGCGCCGCACGGCTGATCAGCGTATAGGCGCTCCAGGCGAAGACGCACACGACGAGGAACAGCTCGCCGATGCCGAACTCCAGCAGCGCGAAATGGCGCGGTTCGCCCCGGCACAGCACCCACAGCGCACCGCTCACCGACAGCACCACGCCGGTTGCGCGCACCCAGCCCAGGCGCTCGCCGAGAAACAGGGCGGCAAACAGCGCGGTGAACGCCGGGTTGGTCGGCACGATGAGCGCCGCGCGGCTCGCCTCGACACGCGCCAGACCCGCGGTAAACAGGCTGTTATAGAAGGTGATGCCGAGCAGGCCGAGACCGATCGCGTAGCCGAGGTTGCGCCCCGAGGGCAGGCGCAGGCGTCCCTCGCGCCAGCGCAGCAGGATGAGAAGCACCACCGCGGCGCTCAGAAAACGCAGGAACACCGCCGCGAACACGTCCATCGACCGCAGAAGGATGCTGAGCGCCGGAAATACGCCGCTCCAGATGACAGCCATCAGAACCAGCTTCACGTACGACATACTTGCCAATCGGGTCAAAGGGACGGCATTCTGACAGCCTCGCGCACGCCTGGCGCGCGCGTCGTGTCGGTTCGCTTTTGAGGGAGGTCGCTTGGGCAAGGTCGTCGCACTGGCAGGACAGGTTGGGGGCGCGAAGCTGGCGGAGGGGCTGGCGCGGTTGCGTGGGCAGGATCTCACCGTCATCGTGAATACCGGCGACGATTACGAGCAGCTCGGACTCGCCTTCTCGCCCGATCTCGATACCATGTTGTATACGCTCTCGGGTAACGCGGGGCCGGGATGGGAGCCGGCCGGCGAAAGCTTCACCGTGTTCGAAATGCTGAAGAGCCTCGGCGGACCCGATCGGCCGCGCGTGGGCGACAAATCGCTCGCCATCCCCATCCTGCGCTCCGACGGACTGCGCAACGAACGGAGCTTGAGCCAGATCACGCTCGACCTGTGCCGTCACCTGGGGATCCGCGCGCGGGTGCTGCCGATGAGCGACGACCCGGTGCGCACGCAGGTGGTCACCGCGGACGGCAGCTTGCCTTTCCTGGACTATTTCATGCAGCTCGGCTGCGAGCCGCCGGTGCATCGATTCGAGTACCCCGGCGCGCAGGACGCGCGCATTCCCGACGCGGTCGTCGATGCCCTGCACGCCACCGACCTCGAGGCGGTGGTGATCTGCCCCTCCAACCCCTACCACAGCATCCGGCCGATTCTCGAAGTCAAGGGCATGCGCGAACTGCTGCGCAAACGCGGCGCCCCGGTGATCGCGGTGACGCCGATCATCGGCTCGCGCGCGCTGCGCGGTTCGGCCGCGAAAATGATGCGCGAACTGGGGCGCGAGGTGAGCGCGCGCGGCGTGGCAATCGAATACTTTCACCTGATCGACGGCTTCGTGATCGACCGCGAGGACGAATCGCTCGCCGAGAGCATCCGCTCGGTCGGCATCGAGGTCGCGACCGCGCGCGCCGTGATGCGCACCCAGAGTGATCGCACCGAACTGGCGGGCGCGGTGCTCGAATTCGCGGATCGGCTGCGCGCGGCGAAACTGCGCGCCGCCGAGGAAGCCTGACCCGGCGCGTCAGCTGCCCGCGACGCGGGGCATCTCGGCGTAGTTTTCGCTTCCCGCGCCCCACTGCGGCGCGCTCGCGACCTGATGGAAATTGAGTTCGATCAGAAGTTCATCGGGGTCCTTGATGAAGATCTGGTAGAGCTGAAACTGCGGAAAATAGCGCTTGCGCATCGGCACACCCAAGCGCTCCAGGCGCCGGTACATTTCCTCGGGTTCGGTGGCGAGAAAAGCGATGTGATCCACCACGCCGGAATTCTCGGTCGAGGACTGCGGCGTGGTGCCGAGATAATAGAGTTCCTGGTTCGGCACGCCGTGCAGGGCCATGTGCACCTGGATCTTGCCGTTGACGCCGAGCCAATAACCAGGAAACGGAAAATCGGGCCGGGGCATCACTTCGAATCCCAGCACCTCGCAATAGAATCGTTTGCTGCGTTCCAGGTCGTTGGCCCGCACCAGATAGTGATTGATTTCAGTCAGCGGCATAATTCGTGGTCTCCCCTTTCGCAGGACCCGGAATGTTACGCCAAGTCGCGTGGACGTTGTGCTATAGTGCCGCCCGCAGGATTTTCAAGCAGTGGATGCGCAGTCTCTTCACCGTCGCGCAGCGGCGTCCGTAGTGGCAGTCAGTTCCCTCCCTTGAGCGTCGTGCCCGGCTATGTCGTGCCCGGATTTGTGCGACGAGACTCAAGAAGGAAACAGTAATGGCCATCGGTACCGTAAAGTGGTTCAACGACTCCAAAGGCTTCGGCTTCATCACCCCCTCCGAGGGTGGTGAGGACCTGTTCGCGCATCACACCGCGATCCAGATGAGCGGTTTCAAGACGCTCAAAGAAGGTCAGAAGGTCGAGTTCGAAGTTCGCAAAGGCCCCAAGGGCCTGCAAGCGGCGGACATCAAGCCTGTCTAAGCAGGACGACCGCAAGGTTGTGAGAAAAAGCCCGCGCAAGCGGGCTTTTTTGTTTGGGGGGTACGTGCCGGTGGATGAGGCGCCACGCCCGTCCTGCCGTGCGGCGGGAGGGTCCATGCGCCAGTGAGAACCGCGATTTCATCGCGGCCCGCTGTAAAATCGAAGACGGCGGCGCGGCTCTGGAAAGGTATCGACGCAAGATCATCGAGCAATGCTTTCCCGCGCGGGGCGAGGGCAAACTGAACCCGGGAGAAGCGCGCAAGGCCTTCCGCGATTATCGAAGGGCGACGCGCAACGTTCCCGGCGCCGCGGAACTGCTGATGACCTGACTGGAGAACGGCACGCGATCTACCCGCGATGAGGCGCGGATGCGCTTGGCGGGGGCGCGGGCCCGTTGCGCTATGTTGTCATATGTGACAACATAGCGGAGCGGAGAATCACGATGACCCGACCCACGCGTCCGGTTTCATGGATCAACGCCGCCAGGAAGGCGTTTGAGTCCTTCCCGGAGGGCGCGCAATCGATCTGCCTGGCGGCGCTCACGATCGCTGCCGATGGCGGGAAAGCCGATATCGCGAAGCCGATGAGGGGAATGGGCTCGGGGGTCTTTGAAATCGCTCTACCGTATCGGGGCGACGCGTTCCGGGTGGTTTACGCCGTGCAGATCGGCGACGATCTTTGGGTCGTACACGCGTTCCAGAAGAAGTCGACCCAGGGCATCAAGACGCCGAAGCATGAAATCGATCTGGTCGTAGAACGATTGAAGCGATTGAAGGAGGCACTGCGATGAAAGACGAACGTCTCGAAGTCACGCGCGGCAGCGGCAACGTCTATCGCGATCTCGGCCATGCGAACGCCGACGTGAAGCAGCTCAAGGCCCTGCTCGCGGCGGAAATCCTCAAGGCGCTCGACCGCGAGCGGCTTTCCGTGCGCCAGGCGCAGGCGCGCACGGGGATCGCGGCCGCGGATTTTTCGCGCATCCGCAATGCCGACCTCGGGCGCTTCACCCTCGACCGGCTGATGTCCATCATCAATCGCCTCGGCTCCCGCGTGGAAGTGAAGGTTCGGGTGACCGCAGGACGCGTACCGCACATCGCGGCGGCGTGAACCCGGGGACGGATTTTCGTGACACGCAAGCGCTCCCAGGCCCCCGCCGGCACCCTCGTCGTCCTCGAGCACCGCTCGCAGATCCTCAAGGGCAACCCGCTCGGCGACCCGCATCGCAGCAAGCTTTGCCAATTGACGGCCGGCATTCGCAGTGGGACGATCCAATCGTATGGGCCTTGTTCACACCACGATCACTCTGAAGAATCCGCGTCAGCCGGAGTTGAGGCCGGTCGAGACGGACGCACTCGCGGATACCGGGGCACTTCATTTGTGCATTCCCCAGCACATTGCCATTCAGCTTCGGCTCGATCAGCTCTACGAACGCGAGGTCACGACCGCTGACGGCTCAAAACGCCTGTGTCCCTATGTCGGTCCCGTCGAGGTCCGGTTCGGGGACCGTGCCTGTTTTACCGGGGCGCTGGTATTGGGAGATGAGGTGCTTCTGGGGGCGGTGCCGATGGAAGACATGGATCTGGTGGTTTCTCCGGCCATGCGCACCCTCACCGTCAACCCGCTGAGCCCGAACATTCCCTCGTCGACCGTCAAATCGGTCGGCTGAACGGGATCGCGCCGCGGCGGATGCGCGCCAAGATCGGCGCGGTGTGCCGCGACGCGGAATACGAACCCCCGGTGATCG
>JAOUFA010000328.1 GCA_029858545.1 Betaproteobacteria bacterium | reverse complement strand
CCTTCAGCTCCGCGATCGCCTGCGTGACCTGCCCCCTGTAGCCGTACCAATCATTCGGTAGGAAGTCCGGTTGCAAGGTTAAAGGATTTTTCCTGTGGTGGGTTGCGTTGCATCGGCAGCATGCTGCCGATGCAACGCGGCGAATTTCGCGGGAGGTATCCGGCGGCAACTGCTATGCGGTCGGACCTCGTTGTAATCGAGCCGCCAGGCAGCGATGGACGTCCGGGCTTGCAGCAGTGTCTCGAACCAATGCTCGTTGAGGCACTCGTCGCGGAACTTGCCGTTGAAACTCTCGATGTAGCCGTTCTGCATTGGCCGGCCCGGTTCGATCAGGATGTGGCGAATTCCATGGGTCTGCGCCCAGCCCATAAAGGCTCGGCTGGTGAACTCCGGACCATTGTCGGTACGTACCACGTTCGGATAGCCACGAAAGATGGCCGCCTGATCGAGCAGCCGGGTGACGTACAGCCCCGAAATGCCGTAGTCGGTCGCGATGTCCACGCATTCGTGGCTGAAGTCATCGGCCACGGTCAGGCACTTGAGGCGTCTGCCGCTGACCAGACTGTCGCTGACAAAGTCCATGCTCCAGACTTCATTTACGGCCTGCGCGATCTGCAGCGGCACGCGCTCGTTCACCGGCCGCTTGGCCTTCTTGCGCTTTCTTACCGCCAGCTTGGCGATGCTGTAGAGCCGATAGATGCGTTTGTGATTGACACCGGGAAACTCCGGGCGCAGCAGGTCGTGGACGCGCCGGTAGCCAAATCGTCTCCTGGCATGGGCGATGTCGATGATCGCGGCGCTCAGCATCACGGTCTGTTCATCCGGTATTGGAGGATTCCGGTAACTATTGCGGGATAGCCCCACAAGATGACACGCGTGGCGCTCGGACAGATCAAACTGCTCGATCATCCGCCCGATCGCCTCGCGCTTAACCTGTGGGGCTAGCGCTTTACGCCGAAGACACTCTTTAGCGCATGAATGTCCAAGTGCGCCTCTGCGAGCAGCTTCTTGAGCTTGGCGTTCTCGCCTTCGAGCTCCTTCAACCGCTTCGCGTCGGACACGTCCATGCCGCCAAACTTGGAGCGCCACTTGTAGAACGTGGCGTCGCTGAAGCCGCCCTTGCGGCACAGCTCCTTCACCGGCATCCCCGCATCGGCCTGCTTGAGAAAACCGATAATCTGTTCTTCGCTGTATCTGCTCTTCTTCATGTCCGTCATTCTCCATGGTTTGACGGACTTTTCTACTTTAGGCTGGTACGGCTGGCGGGGGGCAGGTCAGCGCCCCAGGGGCTGTCGCCGAACTGGTAGGTGGGCGAATCGATCCTCAGCGCGGCAAAGAAAGATCTCGGAACATCGTTCGAGAGATTGCCCTTGAGTCCGTCCGACTTGCGCACCACGTCCAGACTGAAGCTGCGCATACCGAAGCCGGGCGTGATCGAGAAGCCGCTGATCCAGCCTCCCTCACCGCCCTCGGCGTGGGCCATGGGCGCGGCGTCGAGCACAATCAAGGCGCAAAAAGAGACAGCAACCGGCACGCCGCCGGATAGTTGATAATTGCCCGAGGTAGTCGATCGCCGTCGCCGGCGCGCCGGCGCGCCGGCTTCAAAGTCAACCGCAATACCGCGTGTATTCGATATCGAAAAGATGCCAAATCCCGTTCAAGTTCACAAAGACGAATTTTGAATTCTGTTCCCCAGGCCCATCGTACGGCAGAGCAAAAACCCACACGGCAAGATCCGGGACCTTGTCCCCATCGAGATCGACGAGATCGAGAGAATTCGCGATGTCGAGATCTCCAGGCGGCAGATTCCCGTCTGACTTCGCGATCTCCGCGGGCATCCGGATGGGTCGTGACCGTGTCTCGACCGAAGCCTTTCGCAAGCGCGGAATCTCCTTGGTCCGGAAAAATACCACTGACTTGGTAATGCTCGGGTAGTTCGGCAGAACGCCGGCGGAGAACCACTCCCGGAAATCTGCTCCGTTATCGTCGTTGCACCACAGACGCGAATCATCGAACTCCAGCGTCTTTTTGGCATAGGTTTTCGCGACCGCGATGTTCCCCTTCAAGTCGACCGCCGTCTCGTAGACAGGATTGGTCAAGGCAATTTCCAGAGGTCCAACGTCCCAGAACCCGAATACGCCGATATTGTGTCCCCCTGGGATACGCGGAATTTCTTTCCACTCGGGTTTGCCAAGGATGCGAACGCGGTAGGGTATGTTGAACTGCGCGCTCAGGGCTTCATAGCCCTCGCGCGGGCCGCCTATTTCTCCGCTGCTCTTGAAATAGGATGCCTTTATCGCCGGAAGCGCCAGGTGCTGGTAGAGCCAGATCTGCGGTGGCGACCCGGCCAGCCCAGGCGCGATGGTCGACAGGGCTTGATTGACTTCCTTTGACGTTGCGGGGCCTTGCTTGAGGGCCACCGATACGGCTTCCCAAGATATGGGTTGACGCCAGTATGATTTGGGCGCCGTCACACCCTTCCCCATCACAGTCTTCATCGCTTCTAACTCCGGCACGACATGGCGCTTGATCCCGGGGAGTTTTCGCAGAGCATCTGCGCGTCTTTGACTGATTTCCGCTTGGTCACCGACAAAGTCAAATTCGCGCTCAGCCTCGGCTTTCCTCTGCGCGGGACTGAGCAAGGTTTCCTCGAGGTACTTCCCAGCCTCCTGGAGCCTCTTGAGAGAAGGCTCGATCCAGAAGGCGTGTAGCGGCGCGTACTTCGGGTTGGGCTTCCTGGGTTTGCCCGGCAGATCCTTCTGGCCGATCTCTTCGAGCACGAGAGGCGCCTCGCCAAGCCACTCGCAGGAGATGAACCCGCGCTTTGCGCCTTCCCACTCAATCTCGCAGAATTTTTGAGCCGTCGCGACGAGCTTGACCGACGTATTGGCCACGATCTTGGCACGCACAGCCGCCTTGGCGTCAGCTGCCGAATAGACGTCTAACCACGACCCGCGCACCCAGCGCTGCGCGCTCTTGGACGCCGCCTCCTCGGCGCCCAGCACCGTTCCGGCCGAGACGGCCAGCGCGAGAAACCAAGCCAGCGAGAACGGGAAAATCCGCATATCGTCTCTTTTCGTTGTTGGTTGATTGAAGGTATCCCGACACGTCGAACTCATATAAATGACATGGCAAAATCGCGACGACGAAGATGCCGGCTACCGTTTCGACAGTCTGGCTCGGTCTTTTCGGCGATCCTACACAACTTCGCCAACAACCCGCAATCGGCAACGGTTTACTCGGATCAGGGCAGGTCGACGACCGCCACCCCATTGTAGAGAGTGATGTAGAGCGAGCGGCCGGCAACGGCAACGCCCCGCGGAGATCCCAGCAGGCCCGGCAGCGCACCCGGGGTAAATCCCGACTGACCGAACACTCCCGCCACCGTGCTCATGACTCCATCGGGTGTGATCCGACGAACGATGTGATCGTCGGTGTGGGCGACGTAGAGGTTGCCCTGCTCGTCGATGGCGATGCTTTGCGGGCGGGTGAAGCCGGGCAGCTTGCCCACCAGCGTGCTCACGATCCCCTCGGGCGTGATCTTGCGCAGGCTGTTGTTGTAGGTATCGGCCACGTAGAGGTTGCCGCTGCCGTCTATCGCAATACCCCGCGGGTTGGCGAAGCGCGCCGCGGCCCCGCTTCCATCGCTACTGCCGACGACGCCTACCCGGCCCGCGAAGGTCGTCACCACCCCGCCGGGCGCGATCTTGCGAATGGCATGGTTCTGGCTGTCGGCGACAAAGAGGTTGCCCGCGGAGTCCACGGCGATCCCGCTCGGACTATTGAAACGCGCCGCAAGCCCTGTGCCGTCGGCGCCGCCGTGCATTTCGTCCATGCCGGCAAGCCTCACCACCTCCGCGTCGGGTGTGATCTGGCGAATCACGTGTTTGGAAGTATCGGCCACATAGACATTGCCCTTGCCGTCGACGGCGACCGCCTCCGGGCCGCCCAGCCGCATCGCGGCTCTGGTGTAGGTAATGGACTCTCCGGCGAGCGTAGTCTTGCGGAGGGTCTTGCTGCGCTTATCGAGAAGGTAGCGATTGCCCGCGACGTCCACGGCGCTACCCCCAGTGTCGAATCGGGTCGCGGCGAGGCCATCGCCAGGAGTAAGCCTGCCGGCCAACGTGATCACCTCTCCCAGATAAGTCGACTTGGGACGGCCGTTCTCGTAGGTAACAAGAATCGATGTTGCCGACGAACCGATCATGCGAAGGTTGTTCTGACTGCGATCGTGCACGTAAATGTTTCCCCTGCCGTCGAGAGCAAGACTGCCCGGATTGAGGAACCGCGCTATGGAAGTGTCCCCGTCCCGGATGCCGCGCTCGCCCGCCTTGCCGGCGAAGGTCGTGACCGTTCCGCCGGGCGTTATCTTGCGCACAGCCGCATCTCCGGAGACGTAGAGGTTTTCCGAGCGGGCGACGAGAATCC
>JAOUFA010000327.1 GCA_029858545.1 Betaproteobacteria bacterium | reverse complement strand
CCGGTGACTTCGTTCGCGATTTCGTCCAGCGTATAGCCGACCGCGAGTTTGGCGGCCACCTTGGCGATCGGAAAGCCGGTCGCCTTCGAGGCGAGCGCCGACGAGCGCGACACGCGCGGATTCATCTCGATGACGAGCATCTTGCCGTCGGCGGGATTGATCGCGAACTGCACGTTCGAGCCGCCGGTGTCGACGCCGATCTCGCGCAGCACCGCGATCGAGGCGTCGCGCAGGATCTGGTATTCCTTGTCGGTGAGCGTCTGTGCCGGTGCGACCGTGATCGAATCGCCGGTGTGCACGCCCATCGGATCGAGATTCTCAATCGAGCAGATGATGATGCAGTTGTCCTTGGAGTCGCGTACCACCTCCATTTCGAACTCTTTCCAGCCGAGCACCGATTCTTCTATCAGCAGTTCCTTGGTGGGCGAAGCTTCCAGGCCGCGCTCGCAGATCGATACGAATTCCTCGCGGTTGTAGGCGATACCGCCGCCGGTGCCGCCGAGGGTGAACGAGGGGCGGATCACCACCGGGAACCCGATGCCGGCCTGGATCTGCAGCGCTTCCTCCATCGAATGCGCGAGTGACGAGCGCGGGCAGGCGAGACCGATCTTATGCATCGCCTTCTTGAACTTCTCGCGATCCTCGGCCTTGTCGATCGCCTCGCGCGAGGCACCGATCATCTCGACACCGAATTTCTCCAGCACGCCTTCGCGCGCGAGATCGAGCGCGCAGTTGAGCGCGGTCTGGCCTCCCATCGTCGGCAGGAGCGCCTCGGGCCGCTCCTTTTCGATGACTCGTGCGACCACCTGCCAGGTGACGGGCTCGATATAGATCGCGTCCGCCATGTCCGGGTCGGTCATGATGGTCGCCGGGTTGGAATTGACGAGAATGACGCGATAGCCTTCCTCGCGCAGGGCCTTGCAGGCCTGCGCACCGGAATAGTCGAATTCGCAGGCCTGGCCGATGACGATCGGTCCGGCGCCGATGATCAGGATCGATTTGATGTCGCGGCGCTTAGGCACGGGTCGACTCCATCAGCTTCGCGAAACGGTCGAACAGATAGCTGATGTCGTGCGGACCGGGGCTTGCTTCGGGGTGTCCCTGGAAACAGAACGCCGGCCGGTCGGTGCGGGCGAGACCCTGCAGCGAACCGTCAAACAGCGACACATGTGTCGTGCGCAGATTCTTCGGCAGGCTCGCCGGATCGACCGCGAAACCGTGGTTCTGGCTGGTGATCGCGATCTGTCCGGTGTCGATGTCTTTGACCGGGTGGTTGGCGCCATGATGGCCGAACTTCATCTTGATCGTCTTGGCTCCCGAAGCGAGGGCCAGCAACTGGTGGCCCAGGCAGATGCCGAACACCGGAATGCCGCTGCGGTCCAGAATTTCGCGGATCGTGCGGATCGCGTAATCGCAGGGCTCGGGGTCGCCGGGGCCATTGGAGAGGAAGATGCCGTCGGGTTTCAGCGCGAGCGCTTCCTTCGCGGGAGTCTGCGCGGGCAGCACGGTGATGCGCGCGCCGCGTTCGACGAGCATGCGCAGGATGTTGCGTTTGACGCCGTAGTCGTAGGCAACGACGTGAAAGCGCGCTTGCGGCGCGCTGCGGTAGCCCTGCGCTAGATCCCAGACGCCTTCGCGCCACTCGTAGGCGCGCGGCGTGGTAACGGTCTTGGCAAGATCCATCCCGGCGAGCCCGGGAAAGCCGCGTGCCTCGGCGAGGGCACGGTCAAGGTCCACGTCACCGCTCATCAGGCAGCCGGCCTGGGCACCCTTCTCGCGCAGGATGCGCGTAAGCCTGCGCGTGTCGATATCGGCGATCGCGACGATACCGTGGCGCCGCAGATAATCGGGCAGACTCTCCTTCGCGCGCCAGTTCGACAGGAGCGCCGGGACATCGCGCAGTACCAGTCCGGCGGCGTAGATTCCCGCCGATTCCTCGTCTTCGGCGTTGACCCCGGTATTGCCGATATGCGGGGTGGTGAGAGTGACGATCTGACGGCAGTACGACGGGTCAGTCAGGATTTCCTGATAACCGGTGATCGCTGTATTGAAGACCACCTCGCCGGCGGACGACCCGCGCGCACCGACCGAGCGGCCCCGGAACACCGTCCCGTCGGCGAGGACGAGCACGGCGGGTTCGAGCGCAGCCAACGGAACACTCCCAGGGGTAGATACGAAAAGCGGGAGAGGCCCATGCCTTTCCCGCTTCGATTACGGGGGCGAATTATACAGTCCCGGGCGGGGTGATGCCAGTCCCCGCGCACCGTTCGGCGAACCGGCGATGCCTATTTCAGTCCCAGCACATCGAACATGTCGTACAAGCCGGGCGACCGGCCACCCAGGAACTTTGCCGCGCGCAGCGCGCCGAGCGCGTAGGTCATGCGGCTTTGCGAGCGCGCCGTGATCTCGACGCGTTCCCCGGTGCCGGCGAAGAGAACCGTATGTTCGCCGACGATGTCGCCGCCGCGAATCGCGTGAAATCCGATCGTCTTCGCATCGCGCTCCCCGGTGAGCCCCTCGCGGCCATGCACGGCCGACTTCGACAGGTCTCGACCCAGGGCCTGCGCGACGACCTCGCCGAACTTGAGCGCGGTGCCCGAGGGGGCATCCACCTTGTGGCGGTGGTGCGCCTCGATAATCTCCACGTCGTAGTCGTCGCCCAGAATCTTCGCCGCGACTTCGGCGAGTTTGAGGGCGACGTTCACGCCGATGGCCATGTTGGGGGCCATCATGATGGCGATGCGCTGCGCGGCCTGGGCGATGCGTCCGCGCTGGGCTTCACTGAATCCCGTGGTGCCGATCACGATCGCCTTGCCGTGTTGCACGCAGGCATCGAGGTGCGCAAGGCTGCCCACCGGTCGGGTAAAGTCGATCAGCACGTCGGTATCGGCGAGCGCCGCGACGTAATCGGACCGCAGCGTCAGCTTGCAGGGCAGTCCGGCGAGTTCGCCGGCCTCGTGTCCGAGGCTGGCGTGACCGTCCTGCTCCAGCGCGACGGCCAGCGTCAGCGCCGGGTCGCGCAGCACCGCCTCCATCAGGGTTCGCCCCATGCGGCCCGAAGCGCCTGCGACCGCGACTTTCACGGGGTTCTCTCGATTGGCTGCGCAGCCGCTTGCGCGAGGTCGCCGTCGAGGCGCGTGAGCTTGCCGTCGGCGAAATGAACCGCGAGCCTTCTTTGCTCGACCTTTCCCTGGCGTGCGTCAAGGTAGTAAACGTAGTCCCAGCGCTCGCCGTGGAATACGTCGATGAGCAGCGGAGTGCCCAGCACAAAGCGTACCTGCTGCTTCGACATGCCGGGTTTCAACTGTCCGGCCATCTCGGCCGAGATGTAGTTGCCCTGCTGGATCTCGATTCGGTAGGGCGCAAACCCCGAGCAGGCCGCAAGCGAAGCGAGCAGGGAAAGTGCAAGAATTCTTAAAAGATCGGTCAACAATTGTTTGGAGTGAATCTCGATATGAAACGATGCGTATAATCATATCCGAATACGCGGGGTAATCGTGCATTCACGATGAGACTGCGGCGATCTCGGTTCCAGGAAAGAAGTGAGCGTGAATTGTCCTCACGTGAATTTTGCTCCTCACAAAACTTCTTAAAGGGTGGGCAGCTCATGAATTCTTCGCAAAGTCTGAAAGATATCGGCCTGAAGGCGACTTTGCCGCGTCGCAAGATTCTCGAACTGTTCGAGGGTAGCGAGGTCCGGCATTTGTCGGCCGAGGACGTTTACCGGACCCTGATCGGCGAAGGCATCGATGTCGGCCTCGCCACCGTGTACCGGGTGCTGACGCAGTTCGAGCAGGCCGGATTGCTCACCCGGCAGTACTTCGAGACCGGCAAGGCCGTATTCGAACTGAACCAGGGCGGACATCACGACCACCTCGTATGCATGCAATGCGGGCGGGTCGAGGAATTCATGGACGACGAAATCGAGAAGCGCCAGGCGGCGATCGCGGAAAAATACGGCTTCGAGCTGCGCGGCCATTCGCTTGCCCTGTACGCGGATTGCCTGAAGAGCAATTGTCCTCACCGCAATGCGCCGGTGGGCGGCAAGGCGGACGGGGCGGGCTGAGGAAGTTTTGAGCAAGCGGGCCAAGCCCGCTACCAAGCGGTTTGGGATTTCACCGATCTCCGCTTTTTGCACGGTTGCGTCTCTTGCAACCGTGCAAAAAGCGGAGACCCTGAGGGCTTCAAACCCCTTTGCAAGACGAGCGAATCCGCGAGTTTGGATGCACCAGTGTCTCCCCATTTCGTACGATTGCAAAAAGCGCAACCGTACGAAATGGGGAGATCGGTGAAAGTCAAAACCGGGCAAGAGGCTTGGGTTAGCGTCATCGGGCGCCAAGCCTGGTTCTCACTCCCCCAGCATCTCCGCCGCATGCTTTCTCGTGGTCGCGGTGATCTCCGCCCCGCCCAGCATGCGCGCGAGTTCCTCGACGCGCG
>JAOUFA010000326.1 GCA_029858545.1 Betaproteobacteria bacterium | reverse complement strand
GACGGTCGCCGTGTAGCGTCCGGGCTGAAGTCCGACCAGCAGCCACGGACCGTCGAGCCGGGTGTCGAGCACGAGCTTGCCGGCCGAATCGGTGATGCGCACCTGCGCATCGGCCAGGTAGTTGCCGCTCCTCTTCACCGCGGTGGCGATCCACAGGCTGTACTCCTGTCGCCGCTGCGACAGGGTCTCGCGTTCCTCCAGCCCGACGCCGCCGCTGACATAGGGCTCGCCGCCGGCGGCCCGGCCCTCGGTTTCGGCCTGCGCGTTGCGCAATCCTAACGACACCAGCATCGAAGCAACCAGAACCGCGAAGAACCCGCGCAATGCAAGGGATACCGATACAGATTGCATGGCTGTCTCCATTTAGCTCGCTACGAATTCGATGAGCCATCGCGATCCACTTCGCGATGGACCACTGTTATGCTGCACTGTTTGGCGCGCGGCGGCTTGACGACCGTCAAGCCGCCGCGCGAATGATCGAATTGATATCGCGGCGCTTTGCCGGTAGCCTCGATTCCCATGGGGGACAAGAAGACAAAACGTCCGGCGCGAAGCCGCTCGGGGCCGGCCGGCGAGCGCGCCGAGGACGCGTTGCATCGCTCGAACGCGGTGTTGCGCACGCTCTACGCGAGCACGCCGGTACTGATCGGGGTAAAGGACCGCGACAACCGCCTGGTGTCGGTGAATCAGGCGGCGCTCGATGTGATCGGCAAACCCGAGAGCGACGTGCTGGGACGCAACGACATCAATCTGCTGGGCGGCGAACTGAGCCCGCTTGCAATCGCGGAGGACCGCAGGGTGATGGACTCGGGCGAAATGCTCTCCACCGAGGAGCGCGCGCTCGGGCGAATCTGGGACGTGACCAAATCGCCGTGGCGCGACGCCGCCGACCAGGTGCTGGGCGTGGTCGTCGTCGCGCACGACGTCAGCGACCGCAAACGCGTGCAGGACAGGTTACGCGCGAGCGAGATGCAACTGCGCGAACACGCCCAATCGCTCGAACTGCGCGTGCGCGAGCGCAGCGCGGAACTCGTTGCGGAACGCAATTTCATCGAGACGATCCTCGATACGGCGCCCGCGCTGGTGATGGTCCTCGACCGCGACGGGCACATCCTGCGCTTCAACAAGGCATGCGAGGAAGTCTCGGGCCGCGCGCGCGAAGAAGTCCTGGGCAGGCGCTTCGAGCTGCTGCTGCCGGCGAACGAACCCGACGGTGCGCACGAGGCGATCGAGGCGCTGCGTGCCGGACGCCTGCCGGATCGGTTCGAGAACACCTGGCTGCGTCCCGACGGTGCACAGCGTCTCATCGCCTGGACCAATACCTTCCTGTGCGACGAGCACGGCAACGCGCAGCATATCGTCAGCATGGGCATCGACGTCACCGCACAACGGACCGCCGAAATCGAGTCGCGTGAACGCCTGCGAGAACTCGCCCAATTGCACCGCCTGCACGCGGTGGGCGAAATCGCCGCACTGATCGCGCACCAGCTCAATCAGCCCCTCGCCGCGATCGGCGCGTATGCGGAAGCCGGCCGCGGCGCGTTGCGCGCCGAAACCTTCGACCGCGCGACGCTCGCGGGAAACCTTGAACGTATCATGGAACAGGCGCAGCGTGCCGGGCGCGCGATCCGCGAGCTGCGCGCCTATCTCACGCGCGGCCACGGCGTAAAGGAGCGCGCAAACCTCTCCGATATCGCGCGTGCGGCATGCAGGCTGATGGAGTCCGAGGCGCGCGCGCGCAGGGTGCGCATTGCGATCGAGCAGTCCGAGCCGCTGCCGCAGGTGGAAGTCGAGGTGCTGCATGTCGAGCAGGTGCTCGCGAATCTGCTGCAGAACGCGATCGAGGCGATGCGCGACGCGGGCATGGGCTCGGGAACGATCGCCGTGCGGCTCGCTCGCGATGGCGGCGAGGCGGTGCGCGTCACGGTGACCGACAGCGGTCCGGGTTTCGACGCCGATCTCGCCCAGCGACTGTTCGAGCCGCTCTACACGACCAAGCGCGACGGCATCGGCATGGGATTGTCGATCAGCCGATCGATCGTCGAAGCGCACGGCGGGCGGCTCTGGGCGATTCCCGGGCGCGGCGGCACGCTGCATTTCACGCTGCCGCTCGCGCAATGAACCCGATGGTCTACCTGGTGGACGACGACGACGCGCTGCGCGATGCGCTGCGGCAGCTGCTCGAAGGCGCCGGGTTGCGCGTGCTCGACTTCGCCAGTGCGGAAGCGTTCATGCCGGTATGCGAATCCGCCACCGCGGGCTGCCTGGTGCTCGACCTGCGCATGCCCGGTATGAGCGGGCCCGAACTGCACGCCGCGCTGCGCGACCGCGGCATGCCGTTGCCGATCATCTACCTGACCGGGCACGGTGACGTGCCGACCGCGGTCAGGGCGCTGCAAAGCGGCGCGTTCGACTTCATCGAGAAGCCGCCGCCCGAGGGCGTGCTCGTCGAACGGGTACGCAAGGCGATCGACTGGGATGAACGGCGCCGCAGCGATGCGCAGCGCGACGCCGCGGCGCGTGCGAGTTATGCGCGGCTGACGCCGCGCGAGCGCGAGGTCATGGCGCACATCGTCGCCGGCCGCTCGACCAAGGAGGCGGCGCGCGAACTCGGCATCAGCCACCGTACCGTGGACGTGTATCGCCAGCGCGTGATGGCCAAGACGGGCGCAGCCAATCTGATCGAGCTCTCCGAGTTCGCGCGCCGCTGCGCGATGCCGCGCGCCGAGCGCAGGCGGCCATCGCGTCGCGACGACGGCCACTAGAATTTCCGCGCTCGCGCCGGTGAGACGGCCGGTCTAGGTGGCACTACGTACGCGGCGTGCCTTACGCTCGCCTGTCGTCCGTAGCCGCGCCGATTTTCCCGCGACCCTGCGCTGTGTTTTCATAGGGCCATCCCGTGCGGCGCCTGTACTTCTTCCAGAGGCGAATCGATCCGGCCGGGTCCTCGGCGCTTCCCCCTACCTGCGCCGACGACAAGGACCGCTTGTTCACCTTTCCGCCGCCGGGACCCCGGATTCCGCAACCCGCCTGCGCGTCAAGCGCGGGTGCACACAGCAAGCGATCGCATTTGCAGCACATCGTCGTGGCAGCGAACCGATCCATCGTTCGAGAAGAATAAGGAATCCCATGCAATCCACCAAAACGACAGACGACTTCATCGCGGCGCCCCCGCCGCAGGCCCCGCCCACCCGACGCGGCGCGAACGCGTCGATCGGTCTGGCGGAACTCGCCCGCCTGCTCGGATTGCCGTCGGCGCGCGAATTCTCCGATTGCACGGAACGTTTCGCCCTGACCCAGTTCAGGCCCGGTGAGATGCTGTACCGCAACGGAGACCGGCTGCGTTCGCTGTATGCGGTATGCGCCGGATTCTTCAAGACCTCCGTGATCAGCGGCGGCGCGGAGCAGGTGCTCGCCTTTCCGATGCCCGGCGATGTTCTCGGACTCGATGGCCTGGGCGAGGGGCTGCACGTCGCCGATACCGTGGCGCTCGATGCCTGCGAGGTCGCGATCATTCCGCGCGCCAACCTCGAGCGGCTCGTGGCGCGATCGCCGGCGCTCACCGGACATCTGTGGAAACTGGCAGGACGCGAATTCGCGCGCCAGGCCGAACTCATCACCCTGCTCGGAACCTACGGCAGCGAGGTACGCGTGGCGGTATTCCTGCTCTCGCTGGCCGAGCGCTTCGCGCAGCGCGGCTACTCGCCGCGCTGGTACCAGTTGCGCATGACCCGCGCGGACATCGCCCGGATGCTCGGACTCACGCACGAAACGGTCACCCGGGTGCTGGGGCGACTCGCCGCGGCCGGTTGGATCCGCGTCGATCTCAAGACCGTCGAAATCGTCGACCCGGCGGCGCTGCGGGCGCTGGCCGAATCCGCCGACGCCGGCGGCCAGGTGCTGCGCGGTCGACGACGCAGCGCGCCGCCGACCGCGCGACGCGGGGCACGCCGCGCCGCCAACCAGGTGGCGAGCCGCGCCAGCGAATTCGCCCACGAGGAGGGCCTCACATGACGCGGCCCCGCATCGTCGCATTCGTGCTCGCCGGCGGCGAGGGCCGGCGTCTGCGCCCGTTCACCGAGGATTGCCCCAAGCCGGCGCTGCCCTTCGGCGGCGGGTACCGCATCATCGACTTTGTTCTGAGCAACCTCTACAACTCGCAGATCCGCTCGGTGTTCGTGCTGCTGCAGCACCGGCCCGAACTTCTGCTCAACCACCTGCGCGAAGGCTGGAGTCGCGCCCAGCTGAAACCGGGCGAGTTCATCGAACCCGCGCTGCCCGCGAACAACGGTGCGGGGCGCGGCTTTCGCGGCACGGCCGATGCGGTCCATCAGTGCCTCGACCTCCTCGACGGCTGCCGTGCCGACCTGATCGCCGTGTTCGCGGCCGACCACGTGTACCGCATGGACGTGCGGCAGATGGCCGAATTCCACCTCGAAC
>JAOUFA010000022.1 GCA_029858545.1 Betaproteobacteria bacterium | reverse complement strand
CGTCGAGCACCGAGAAGAGCGTGCGCAGGTTCTCCCAGGCCATGCCTGGCGGGGCCGCCGCCTCGGGGGCCGCTTCGATCGCGTGGCAGCGCACGCCATGCAGGAGCCCGATGGGCAGCGCACGGGCTTCCGCGTGGGTCAGCCCCTCCGGCAGGCGGGGCACCTCGCCAAAGGGCAACCTGGCCCAGCCTGGCCGGGCGAGCACACGCGGGTCATCGGAGGACCCGGCAAGCGGCGGGCCCAGTTCTACCAGCAGGCGGTCGCCTCGGTAGACGAACCAATGGCCCGGGCCGGGCGATTCGCTGACCAGGTGTTCAAACCCCTCCGGGCTGTGAAAGGCGAGCCTGGGCACGATTCCTCAGCCGATCGCCTTATCGATCATTTGCGCGCCCTGCTCGGTCAGAAAGCCCTTGAACGCGGCCGCGGCGCCCGAGAGCCGCTTCTTCGCGCGGTGGATCACGTACCAGTCGCGCATCACCGGAGTTCCTGCGATGCGCAACACGACGAGGCGCCCCGCGGCGAGTTCCAGGCCCACGGTATGCAGGGACAGGAAGCTCACGCCCATGCCGGCCATGACTGCCTGCTTGATGGTCTCGTTGGAACTCATCTCGATCGTCTCGGCCGGCGTGAAGTCGCGCTCGGCGAAGAAATGCTCCATCGCCGCGCGGGTGCCCGATCCCACTTCGCGGATGAGGATGGTATCGGTGGCGAGCCGGGCGAGCGCCGCGCGCGGGCGGCGCGCGAGCGCGTGCCCGGGGGCGCTGATCAGCGCGAGCGGGTGCCTGGCGAAGGCCACCGCTTCGGTGTCCAGGCCGTGCGGTGCCCGGCCCATCACGACCAGGTCGGCGCTGTTCTCGGCCAGCTCGCGTACCACCGCCTCGCGGTTGCTGACCGTCAGGCGCACCTTGACGAGCGGATAGATCTGCCGGAACTCGGCCAGCAGTTTGGGGGCGAAGTATTTCGCCGTGCTGGTCACCGCGAGCTGCAGTTCTCCTCCGCCGGCACCCTTCAGGGCCTCGATCGCCTCCTCGGCCTCGCGCAGGCGTTCGAGGATCGCACGGCAGTGCCGCAGCAGTTCCTCGCCCGCGCGCGTCAGATGCATGCGCCGGCCGATTTGCTCAAAGAGCGGCAAGCCCGCCGACTGCTCCAGTTGCTTCAACTGAATGGAGACGGCGGGCTGCGTGAGATGCACTTCCCGGGCCGCGCGGCCGAAGTGCAGGTGTCTGCCGGCCGCCTCGAATATGCGCAGCTGTTTGAGAGTCAGATGGCGCAAGGCAGTGTTTCGAAAAATTTATTGATTCAATTAGAACATTTCAGTAGTTCTTATGGCAAGAGAGGGCTAACTTGCGTCTTTCTTGAAAGAGGAGCGGAAGTTTCCCTCCTCGGGTTGGACGGCGCGGGGGGTATCCCTCGCCGGGTGAGGCGCTCTTCGAAAGGACGGCCATGGGAAGCTCGGACGCGAAGGTCGCGGCAAGCGAACGCTACCGCGCAGGAGTGATGAAGTACGCCCAGATGGGCTATTGGGACGGCGATTACGTCCCGCAGGATACCGATGTGATTGCGCTGTTTCGCATCACGCCGCAGGAGGGGGTCGATCCGCAGGAGGCCGCCGCCGCCGTGGCCGGGGAATCGTCGACCGCGACCTGGACGGTGGTCTGGACCGACCGCCTGACCGCCTCGGATCGCTACCGCGCCAAGGCTTACCGGGTCGAACCCGTACCGGCGATTCCCGGTCAGTACTTCGCCTATATCGCCTACGAGCTCGACCTGTTCGAGCCCGGATCGATCGCCAACCTGACCGCCTCGATCATCGGCAACGTGTTCGGTTTCAAGCCGTTGAAGGCGCTGCGCCTGGAGGATATGCGCCTGCCGGTCGCCTACGTGAAGACCTTTGACGGCCCGCCCACCGGTATCGTGGTCGAGCGCGAGCGGCTGGACAAATTCGGCAGGCCGCTTCTGGGCGCCACGGTCAAACCCAAGCTCGGCCTCTCAGGCAAGAACTACGGCCGCGTGGTGTACGAGGCGCTCAAAGGGGGGCTCGACTTCACCAAGGACGACGAGAACATCAACTCGCAGCCTTTCATGCACTGGCGCGACCGGTTCCTGAACTGCATGGAGGCGGTGAACCGCGCGCAGGCCGCGTCCGGCGAGATCAAGGGACATTATCTGAACGTCACCGCGGCGACGATGGAGGACATGTACGAGCGCGCCGAGTTCGCCAGGGATCTGGGCTCGAATATCGTCATGATCGATCTGGTGGTCGGCTGGACCGCGATCCAGTCGATGGCCAAGTGGTCGCGCCGCAACGATATGATTCTGCACATGCACCGCGCCGGGCACTCGACCTATACGCGCCAGAAGAGCCACGGGGTCTCGTTTCGCGTCATCGCCAAGTGGCTGCGCCTTGCCGGAGTCGATCATCTGCACGCCGGCACCGCGGTCGGCAAGCTCGAGGGCGACCCGATGACGGTGCAGGGCTACTACAACATCCTGCGCGAAGAGCGGAACGCCGTCGATTTGCAGCGCGGCGTGTTCTTCGAGCAGGATTGGGGCGGCTTGAGAAAGGTAATGCCGGTCGCCTCGGGCGGCATCCACGCCGGGCAGATGCACCAGCTGCTCGACCTCTTCGGCGACGACGTGGTGCTGCAGTTCGGCGGCGGCACCATCGGCCACCCGATGGGCATCGCCGCGGGCGCCACCGCCAACCGCGTCGCGCTCGAGGCGATGGTGCTCGCGCGCAACGAAGGCCGCCATATCGCCAGCGAAGGCCCGGCGATACTGGAGGCGGCGGCCAAGCACTGCGTGCCGCTCCAGCAGGCGCTCGACACGTGGAAGGACGTGAGTTTCGACTACGCTTCCACCGACACGCCCGATTTCGTTTCCACGCCCACTGCCTCCTGAGGGGACACTGCCATGAGACTGACCCAGGGAACCTTCTCCTTTTTGCCGGACCTGAGCGACAAGCAGATCCGCGCGCAAATCGATTACTGCCTGGCGCAGGGCTGGGCGGTGTCGGTCGAGTACAGTGACGACCCGCACCCGCGCAACACCTACTGGGAGATGTACGGCATGCCGATGTTCGATCTGAAGGATGCGGCCGGCGTAATGCTCGAAGTCGACGCCTGCCGCAAGGCGTTCGCGAACCACTACGTCAAGGTCAACGCGTTCGATGCGACCAAGGGCTGGGAGTCCTTGCGGCTGTCGTTCATCGTCAACCGTCCCAAGGTCGAGCCCGGATTCGGCCTGCTGCGCGAGGAAGGCGCGGGCCGCATGCAGCGCTACACGACGCGCTCGTACGCCGCCGCGCGGCCCGAAGGCAGGCGCTACTGACGTAAGGAGCGGTCGCCGTGTCGGCACCCGAGAGCCTGCCCCTCGACCTGGACGCGCTATACCGGGACTCGCACGTGCGCGAGTCGCTGGAAGCGCTCGACCGGGAATTGGTCGGCCTCGTGCCGGTGAAAACGCGCGTGCGCGAAATCGCCTCGCTGCTGCTGGTCGACAAGCTGCGCCGCACGGTGGGGCTCGAGGCCGGCGCGCCGTCGCTGCATATGTCTTTTACCGGCAATCCCGGCACCGGCAAGACCACCGTGGCGATGAAGATGGCCGCGATCCTGCACGGTCTGGGTTATTGCCGGAAAGGCCACCTCGTTGCCGTGACGCGCGACGATCTGGTCGGCCAGTATATCGGCCATACCGCGCCCAAGACCAGGGAGGTGCTGAAACGCGCGATGGGCGGGGTGCTGTTCATCGACGAGGCATACTATCTCTATCGTCCGGAGAACGAGCGCGACTACGGTCAGGAGGCGATCGAAATTCTCCTGCAGGTGATGGAAAACCAGCGCGACGACCTGGTGGTGATCCTCGCCGGATACAAGGATCGCATGGAGCGTTTCTTTTCCTCCAATCCGGGCATGGCCTCGCGCGTCGCTCACCACATCGAGTTTCCCGACTACAGCGAGCAGGAACTCGTCGCGATTGCGCGGCTGATGCTGGAGAAGCTGCAATACCGGCTGAGCGATGCCGCGAGCGTTGCGCTCGCCGAGTACATCGCCTTGCGTCGCGGCCAGCCGCATTTTGCCAACGCGCGCTCGATCCGCAACGCGCTCGACCGCGCGCGGCTGCGCCAGGCCGGGCGCCTGTTCGAGCGCCGCGGCGAGGCGCTCAACCGTGAGAATCTGATGACCATCGAGGCCGAGGACATCCGCGCCAGCCGCGTGTTCGCCGCCAGCCAGACGCAGGACCAGGGAGAATGACCATGCAGGCATTGATATTCGACGTCGACGGAACGATCGCCGATACGGAGGAGGTACACCGCCAGGCGTTCAATGCGGCATTCCTCGAAATGGAGTTATGGTGGAACTGGGGCGCGAGCGAGTACATGGAACTGCTCAAGATATCGGGCGGTCCGGCGCGCATCGAACATTATGTCGCCGGTCTCGGGGTCGCTGCGGCGGAGAAGCGACGCCTGCTCGGGCTGGTCCCCGGCATCCATCGCGTCAAGACGCGCATCTACCACGAGTTGATTTCGGGAGGAAGGGCCGCGGCGCGCCCAGGGGTGATGCGCCTGATCCGCGAAGCACGCGAGGCGGGCCTCAAGCTCGCGCTCGCATCGACCAGTTCGACCTCGAACATCGAGGCGCTCGTGTCTTCCTCGTTCGGCGGAAAATTGCTCGGCGACTTCGACGCGATCGCGAGCGCCGACGAGGTCAGCCACAAGAAACCCGCGCCCGACCTCTATCTCAGGATCGCCGCGCAGTTGCGCGTTGCTCCGGCCGATTGCCTGGTGATCGAGGATTCGGAGAACGGCGTGCGTGCAGCGAAAGCGGCGGGGATGACGGTGGTGGCGACGCCTTCGCGCTGGACCGCGACGCAGGATTTTTCCGCCGCCGATCAGGTGCTCTACAGTCTCGGCGACCCCGGCGCGCCGCTCGACGCGGTGACCGCGAAATCCCTTGGCGCCACCGAGGTCGGGGTCGGGCAGTTGCGCGCCCTGCACGCGGCGCGCACCGCGCACGCGGCGTGACCCGCGCGTAACGGGAGCGCGAATGACCAAGCGCGAAAAGACGATCACCGAGTACATCATCGAGGAACAACGGAAGAGCCCCGGAGCGACCGGTGGATTTTCCGCGCTTCTCAACGATATCCGCCTCGGCTGCAAGCGCATCGCGCATCTGGTGGGAAAGGGCGCGCTCGCCGGCATTCCGCCCGGGCAGTTGCGCCAGGTCGCGCACGACAGTTTCCTGCGCACCAACGAGTGGGGCGGCCACCTTGCGGCACTCGCCTCCAAGGCCACGATGGCGATCTCGCCGATCCCGCGCGAATATCCGAGGGGGCGCTACCTGTTGATTTTCGATCCGCTCGTCGGGGCGCCCGGCCTGGAAGTGAACGCGGTGGCGGGGAGCCTGTTCTCGGTGCTGCGTCTGCCCGAAGGCGCGCACGAACCGTCCGAGCGGGACTTTCTGCAGCCGGGCGCGAAACAGGTCTGCGCCGGCTACGCGATCTACGGTCCGACCACGATGCTCGTCTACGCCCTGGAGGGGGGCGTCAACGGCTTTACGCTCGATCGCGAGATGGGCGAATTCATCCTCACCCACCCCGGCATGCGGGTTGCCGGGGAGACGAGCGAGTTCGCGATCAACACCTCCAATGCACGCTTCTGGGAGCCCGCGGTGAAGCGCTACGTGGACGAGTGCCTCGCGGGCAAGAGCGGCCCACGCGGCTGCGACTTCAATATGCGCTGGGCGGCGTCGCTGGTCGCCGACGCGCACCGGATTCTGCTCCGCGGCGGGGTGTTCCTTTATCCGTGCGACAGCCGCGACGAAGCGCGCGAGGGACGCCACGAGTTGGTCTTCGAGGCGAACCCCATCGGCTGGGTGATCGAGCGCGCGGGAGGGCGCGCGAGCACGGGCGAAGTTCCGCTGCTCGATATCGAGCCCGCGGCACTGCGCCAGAGAACCGCTCTGGTCTTCGGCTCGCGCGCCGAGGTGGAAAGGATCGAGCGCTACCACCGCGATCACAACGTGCGCGAATTCGATCACCCGCTGTTCGGCTCGCGCGGCCTGTTCCGAACTTCCACCGAGGTATAGAACCATGTCCGCGAATCATCCCGTCATTGCCATCACGGGCTCCTCCGGAGCGGGCACGACTTCGGTGTCGAAGACCTTCGAGCAGATCTTCCGTCGCGAAGGCGTGATGGCCGCGTTCGTCGAGGGCGACGCGTTTCACCGCTATGACCGGCAGGAAATGAAAAAGAAGATGGCCGAAGAACTCGCGCGCGGCAATCAGAGTTTCAGCCATTTCGGTCCCGACGCGAATCTGTTCGCCGAGCTGGAGAAACTGTTCCGCGGCTACGGGGAATCCGGAAACGGCCGCACGCGCAAGTATTTGCACAACGACGAAGAGGCGGCGCCCTATGGACAGAAGCCGGGAACTTTCACTCCCTGGGAGGATCTGCCGGCGGATACCGACCTGCTGTTTTATGAAGGGTTGCACGGCGCCGCGGCAGCCAACGGCGTCGACGTCGGCAGGCATGTCGATCTGCTGATCGGTGTGGTGCCGGTGATGAACCTGGAGTGGATCCAGAAGCTGCACCGCGACAAGGCCGCGCGCGGCTATTCGACCGAGGCGGTGACCGATACCATTCTCCGACGCATGCCCGATTACATCAACTACATCACCCCGCAATTCGCGCGCACCCACATCAACTTCCAGCGCGTACCGGTGGTCGATACTTCGAATCCCTTTGTCGCGCGCGACATTCCCACCGCCGACGAATCGATGATGGTGATCCGCTTCGCCAATCCGCGCGGCATCGATTTTCCGTACCTGCTGTCGATGCTGCACGATTCGTTCATGTCGCGTCCGAACACCATCGTCTGCCCGGGCGGCAAGATGGCCCTCGCGATGCAGCTTATCTTCACGCCGATGATCTGGCGCCTGATGGAGCGGCGCAAGCAGGCGGCCGGGCGCTAGCGGGATGGGAACAGGAGGGAGGCGCTCGCATCGCGTTGACCCTAGGGATCTTGCGCGGTTTGGAATTTCATCGATCTCCCGAATTCGTTCGGTTGCGCTTCATGCAACCGAACGAATTCGGGAGACCCTGAGGGAATCCGAATTCGCGATCCCGGTCATGGCTGCCAAACGGATGGATGCCCTCAGTGTCTCCGGTTCTTGCACGGTTGCATAAAGCGCAACCGTGCAAGAACCGGAGATCGATGAAATTCAAAACTACGTTATCCCGGAGAATCACATGGCACTTGTTTCACTGAGGCAACTGCTCGACCACGCCGCCGAGCGGGGCTACGGCGTTCCCGCGTTCAACGTCAACAACCTGGAGCAGATCCAGGCGATCATGCAGGCCGCCGAGGAAACCTCGAGCCCGGTGATCCTGCAGGCCTCCGCGGGGGCGCGCAAATACGCGGGCGAAGCCTTCCTGCGGCGCATGGTCGAGGCGGCGGTCGAGAGCTATCCGCAGATCCCGGTGGTGATGCATCAGGACCACGGGGCGAGCCCGGCGGTGTGCCAGTCGGCGATCCGCTCGGGCTTTACCAGCGTGATGATGGACGGCTCGCTGCGGGAAGACATGAAGACCCCGGCCCCGTACGACTACAACGTGGAGGTGACGCGCCGCGCGGTCGAGATGGCGCACGCGGTGGGCGTGTCGGTCGAAGGCGAACTGGGCTGCCTCGGCTCGCTCGAGTCGGGGATGGCGGGCGAAGAGGACGGTGTGGGCGCCGAAGGCAAGCTCTCGCGCGAGCAGTTGCTCACCGACCCCGCGCAGGCGGCCGATTTCGTGCGCCGCACCGGTGTCGACGCGCTCGCGGTGGCGATCGGCACTTCGCACGGCGCCTACAAGTTCACCAAGAAACCTACCGGGGATGTGCTCGCGATCGAGCGGATCCGCGAGATCCATGCGCGCATACCGCAGACCCACCTCGTGATGCACGGATCGTCGTCCGTGCCGCAGGAATGGCTCGCGGTGATCCGCGCGAACGGCGGCGCGATCAAGGAAACCTACGGCGTGCCGGTCGAGGCGATCCAGGAAGGTATACGCCACGGCGTGAGGAAGATCAACATCGACACCGATATTCGCCTCGCGATGACCGGGGCGATGCGCCGCGCGATGGCCAAGGATCCCTCCGAGTTCGATCCGCGCAAGTTTCTCAAGGAGGCGATGCTCGCCGCCAAGTCCCTGTGCCGGGAGAGGTTCGAGTCCTTCGGCTGCGCGGGCCAGGCCGGGCATATCCGTGTCGAGCCGCTCGAAAAGATGGCCAGACGTTACCTGCAGCCGGCACCGCTGATGAGATCGGCGTGAACGCGAGATCCCGGTTTCGGTCAATTTTGATCGCGGGTTCGCAGCGCCGACTTCCCGTCATTAACCGTTTTCGAAGATAATTCGCTCTCTTCTGCGGCCCGGGCCGCGGGGGACGGTGCGGATTCCCGCCATCATGAGCCACCAGACAAACATGTCCTCCCCCTCCCCCAAAGAATCCGCCGCCGATGCGCGCGATATGGCCAACGCGATCCGCGCGCTGGCGATGGACGCGGTGCAGGCCGCCAACTCGGGCCACCCCGGCATGCCGATGGGCATGGCCGAGATCGCCGTCGCATTGTGGTCGCGCCATCTCGTGCATAACCCGCGCAATCCGGCCTGGGCGAACCGCGACCGTTTCGTGCTCTCCAACGGGCATGGGTCGATGTTGCTCTATGCGCTGCTGCATCTCACCGGCTATGACCTGCCGATCGACGAGATCAGGCGTTTTCGCCAGTTGCATTCGAAAACCCCGGGGCATCCCGAGGTGGGCGTGACGCCCGGCGTCGAGACCACCACCGGTCCGCTCGGCCAGGGCATTTCCAATGCGGTGGGCATGGCGCTCGCCGAGAAGCTGCTCGCCGCGCATTTCAACCGGCCCGGCTTCGATATCGTCGATCACCACACCTACGCGTTCCTCGGCGATGGCTGCATGATGGAGGGCGTGTCGCACGAGTCCTGCGCGCTCGCCGGAACGTTGGGCCTCTCGAAGCTGATCGCGATCTACGACGACAACGGCATCTCGATCGACTCGGAGAAGGGTCACATCGCGAACTGGTATACCGACGACGTGCCCAAGCGCTTCGCCGGCTACGGCTGGCAGGTGATCGCCAACGTCGACGGCCACGACGTCGACGCGATGGACCGGGCGATCAGGAAGGCGAAGCGCGAGAAGGAGCGCCCGACGCTCATCTGCGCCAGGACCGTGATCGGCAAGGGTGCGCCGAACAAGGCGAACACCGGCGGCGCGCACGGTGCGCCGTTGGGCGATGCCGAAATCGCCGCGACGCGCGCGGCGATCGGCTGGCCGCATGCGCCGTTCGTGATTCCGCAGCCGGTGTACGATGCCTGGGACGCGAAGGCCGCCGGCAAGCGCGTCGAGAAGAAGTGGACGAAGCTCTTTGCCGCCTACGAGGAGGCGCATCCGGAGCTTGCCGCCGACTTCCTGCGCCGCATGGCGGGTGAGTTGCCGATCGGCTTTGACGAACGCGTCACCGGCCTCGTCAGGGACATCGACGCCAAGGCGGAAACCGTCGCCACGCGCAAGGCCTCGCAGAACGTGCTCGAGTCGTTGAAGCCGGCGTTGCCCGAACTGCTCGGCGGTTCGGCCGATCTCACCGGCTCCAATCTGACGATGGTGAAGGCGTCGAGGATCATCGGCTCGCGCATCAAGCCGGGCGAGGGCGACGGCGGCAACTACCTGTTCTACGGCGTGCGCGAATTCGGCATGTGCGCGATCATGAACGGCGTCGCGCTGCACGGCGGCTTCATTCCCTACGGCGGTACCTTCCTCATGTTCTCCGACTACGCGCGGAGCGCGCTGCGCATGGCGGCGCTGATGAAGCAGCGCGTGATCTATGTCTTCACCCACGATTCGATCGGCCTGGGCGAGGACGGTCCGACACACCAGCCGGTGGAACACGCGGCGAGCCTGCGCCTGATTCCGCAGCTCGATGTCTGGCGCCCGTGCGACACGGTCGAGAGTGCGCTCGCCTGGACGATGGCGATCGAGCGCCGCGACGGACCGAGTGCGTTGCTGTTCTCGCGCCAGAATCTGCCGCACGCGAAGCGCGACGCGCAGGCGCTCGCCAATGTGCGCCGCGGCGGCTATGTGCTCTCGCAGGCGTCCGGCCCGGCGCGCGCGGCGATCATCGCCACCGGCTCCGAGGTGGCGCTCGCACTTGCCGCGCAAAGAAGCCTCGCCGCCGAGGGCATCGCGGTGAGCGTGGTGTCGATGCCCTCGAGCACGGTGTTCGACCGCCAGGACGCGGGCTATCGCGGCGAGGTGCTGCCGCCGAATCTGCCGCGCGTCGCGGTCGAGGCGGGCGTCACCGAGGGCTGGCGCAAGTACGTCGGGCTTGACGGCGCGGTGGTCGGCATCGACCGCTTCGGCGAGTCGGCTCCGGCGGGCGAACTGTTCAAGCATTTCGGTTTCACCGCCGAGCACGTCGCCGCGGCGGTGAAGGGTGTGCTGCACTGAAAGACTCTGAACAAGGGAGTGACGCTCCTCGTAACTTCCCCACTTCGGGCGGAAACATCATTCATCTGTAGAGGACTGACATGGCAATCAAAGTCGCAATCAACGGATTCGGTCGCATCGGGCGCAACATCCTGCGCGCCTTCTATGAGAGCAACAAGAAGCATGATCTGCAATTCGTTGCCATCAACGACCTGGGCGATGCGCCGACCAACGCGCACCTGCTGAAATACGACACCACGCACGGCCGCTTCAAGGCGACGGTGGAAGTTGAGGGCGATGCGCTGGTGGTGAACGGCGATCGCATCAAGGTGGTTGCCGAGCGTGATCCGGCCAAGCTGCCGTGGAAGGCGCTGGGCGTTGACGTGGTGCTCGAGTGCACGGGCCTGTTCACCAGCAAAGCCAAGGCCTCCGCGCACATCGCCGCGGGGGCGAAGAAGGTGATCATCTCCGCGCCCGGCGAGAAGGACGTCGATCGCACCATCGTCATCGGCGTGAACGACAAGACGCTCAAGGCCTCCGATACGGTGATCTCGAACGCCTCGTGCACGACCAACTGCCTGGCGCCGCTCGTCAAGGCGATCGACGACAAGATCGGCCTGGTCTCGGGTCTGATGACCACGGTGCATGCCTATACCAACGACCAGGTGCTGACCGACGTTTTCCACAAGGACCTGCGCCGCGCGCGCTCGGCCTCGCAGAACATGATCCCGACCAAGACCGGCGCCGCCGCTGCGGTGGGTCTGGTGCTGCCGCACCTGAACGGCAAGCTCGACGGTTACGCGATGCGCGTACCGACGATCAATGTCTCGGTGGTCGATCTCACCTTCGTCGCCAAGCGCGCGACCACGGTCGACGAGGTCAACGCCGCGGTGAAGGCGGCGGCGGACGGCGAGCTCCGGGGCATCCTCGAATACAACAAGGATCCGCTCGTGTCCTCCGACTTCAACCACCATCCGGCGAGCTCGATCTTCGATTCGACGCTCACCAAGGTTACCGACGGTACGCTCGTCAAGGTCGGCTCCTGGTACGACAACGAATGGGGCTTCAGCAACCGCATGCTCGATGCGGCGGTTGCGCTGATGCACGCGAAGTAGGCCGGCGATGAAGTTCAAGCGCATCGGCGATGTCGATCTGCGCGGCAAGCGCGTCTTCATTCGTGCCGATCTGAACGTGCCGCAGGACGACCAGGGCGCGATCACCGATGACACGCGCATCCGCGCATCCGTCCCGTGCATTCGTCAGGCGCTCGAGGCAGGCGCCGCGGTCATGGCAACTTCGCACCTGGGACGCCCGAAGGAAGGTGAGATGAAGCCCGAGGATTCGCTTGCGCCGGTGGCGAAGCGCCTCGCCGAGCTTCTCGGGCGACCGGTGGCGCTGAAGCCGAACTGGATCGAAGGCGTCGACGTGCGACCCGGCGAAGTCGTGCTGCTGGAGAACTGCCGCGTCAACAAGGGTGAGAAGAAGGACGACGAGGCGCTCGCCAGAAAGATGGCGTCGCTGTGCGACGTGTACGTGAACGACGCCTTCGGCACCGCGCATCGTGCCGAGGCGACCACGCACGGCCTGGCGCGATTCGCGAAAATCGCCTGTGCGGGCCCGCTGATGGCCGCCGAACTCGATGCGCTCTCGACGGCGCTCGCCAGCCCGAAGCGGCCGCTGATCGCGATCGTCGCCGGCTCGAAAGTCTCGACCAAGCTCACCATCCTCGGTGCGCTCGCGAAGAAGGTTGATCAGCTCATCGTCGGTGGCGGCATCGCCAACACTTTCATGCTCGCGGCAGGCATGCAGATCGGCAAATCACTCTGCGAACGCGATCTGGTCGACGAAGCGAAGCGGGTGATGGCAGCGACCAAGGTGCCGCTGCCGGTCGACGTGGTCGTCGCGAGGGAATTCTCCGCGACCGCAGTGGCGAGCGTGAAGTCGGTGAAGGAGGTCGCCGCGGACGACCTGATCCTCGATATCGGCCCGAAGACCGCGCAGGCGTTCGCCGCCTCGCTCGGGCGGGCGGGCACGATCGTGTGGAACGGTCCGGTGGGCGTGTTCGAGTTCGACGCCTTCGCGCGCGGTACCGAAACGCTCGCCCGCGCGATCGCGGCATCGAGCGCGTACTCGATCGCGGGCGGCGGTGACACCGTCGCGGCGATCAATAAGTTCGGCATCGCCGACAAGGTGAGCTACATCTCTACCGCGGGAGGCGCTTTCCTGGAGTTTCTCGAGGGCAAGACGCTGCCGGCGGTGGCGGCGCTCGAAGCGCGCGCTGAGGGCTAGGCGGCGACCGAGGCGGGGCGCGTCATGCAGAGCGTCACGTGGCGCCGACGCGCGGGGCCGCGCGCCGCGATCACCTCGCCGGTGCCGCTACCCGGCGTTGCCACTCAAAAACGCTGGAGGTAGCCGACGCCAAAGTGCGTGAGCGTGTACTTGTTCGTCGTGCCTTTGACCTTGCCCTTGAGGTCCTGCATCCATTCGAAATTGATCGCGCGGTTGCGGTCGGCGAAAAGATCCAAGCCGATCCCGAATGAACCCCCGCGCAATTTGTAGTTCTTGCTAACGCCGGGAGCGGTCGCGGTAGTCAGCGCCCCCGACATTCCAAAGAGTGCATGGAGATAGGTCTCCGAATCGCTCGAGAGTTGCCAACTGAGCTTGCCAAGGAGGCTACCCATGGCCTTGATCCGGTAGGTGCTGTCGGCGATCCCCGCGCCCGACATCTTTCCGTCTCCGCCCAATGTTCCGCGCGCTTCGATAGCGAGGAAACGTGCCATTTGATAACCGAGCCGGCCCGTGGCCGTCGACATGTTGTATCCGATGCCGGTTTCTCCGTAGTCGGCCACGCCCAACATGAGCCCGCCGTAGTAATCCGGGTCCGGATCTGCGGCCTGAACGGGCAGCGCGATGGCCACCAGAAGCAGGATCGTCCAACGGCGAAAAAGTTTCATCGCTCTCCCCTGACAATTCAATGACTTATTGGTGCGAGGTTTTAACCTAGGGGCTGTGAATAGTCAAATTGATGTGGTGCGTCATGACGCTTTCGGAGCTTGACCCGTGCAGCGCCGCTGAGCTTCTCGCGCCTCGGGAATGCTCGATGCGAACAAACCCGGCAGGTCCGCCCGGATCCCGCCAAGAGAATCCTAGAGCGTTGTTTATCGGCGATATCTTGTCATTTTCAATGGGGCGTTAAGTAGTTCCATTGACAGTCCGCAGCGCGGCGCCCAGTCTCGTTCGCCTGATTGGCTTGAGTCGGACCGCCGCTATGGTTGGGTACGTAGACCGCATGCACCTATTCAAAAGTTACAGTAGAATCTAAGCGGTTTCTAGTAACCATCAGACTTTGCAGAGGTATTTATGGGCCATCAAGCTCCGGTTTTGCCCCGCGGTTTTGTGAGCAAGGCGATCCTTGCGATGGTCGCCATGGCGTCGATTCTCAGCCTGGGGAGTTGCGGAAATCCGGCCAGTCCGCTGCCTGCCGGTTCCGCCGCGACCGGTACACCGCCCAGCAGCGGCGCTGCGGTGCTTCTCACTCTATCGGCCTCACCCACATCCGTGCCTTCGGATAATACGGCAAGCACCACCGTGACCGTCACCGCATTGAATGCATCGAATGCAGCCCTCCCTGGCGTCCCCATCGCGCTGGGTACCGATACCGGTGTCGTGAGCTCCGCGACCGTGACAACTGGCGCGAACGGCACAGCCACCTTCACGTTTTCGTCGGGGGTGGGCAACCTCGCCAATCGCACAGCCACGATTACGGCAACTTCCGAGTTCGCCACAGCCCAGATCCCGATCCAGATCTCGGGTTCCACGCTGGCCGTGTTCAGTGGGAGCGGCCAAACCGTCCCCGATAATGGCACGTCACCCGCAAGTATCGTCTTCATCGCGCGGAATGCGCAGGGCACAGGTGTGGCCAATGCGCCGATTTCGGTCGTCGCTTCGGGAACAGGTGTCGTGACCGTCACGCCGGCATCGGGCGTCACGGACAGCGCGGGAAAATTCACCGTCAGCGTCGCCGGGGTGGCAGGCGGCGTGGGTGTCGCGACCGTGACTGCGACCGCAGTGGGATCGACTGCCGCCGCTACCGTCAACGTTACGCTATCGTCGACCACTTTCGCGATCAGCCAGACGCGACTCAACGGTGGGGCAGCTATCTCGGCCCCCACGTCGGTGTCCATGACCCTGGCCGATCAACTTACGGTGACGGTAGCCGCCCCGGCTGGCACCACGGCGGTGACCTTCGCGACCTCGATCGGTACCTGGACCGGTGGCAGCAATGTATTGGCCAGCGTGCCCGTGGTGGGTGGAATCGCAAGCGCTACGCTCAGGACCACGTCAGCGGGCGTGGCGACCGTTCAGGCGCTCGATCCAGCAAATCCCGGACTGAGCGATTCGCTGACGGTTTCCATGACGGCGGTCACACCGAACGCGATCACGCTGCAGGCTACGCCCAGCGTCGTGGCGAAAAGCGTGGGAACCACCAGCGGATCCGCCACCCTGATCGCGACCGTGGTGGACGCGACCGGCCAACCGGTCGGCAACGCGCCGGTGGCGTTCTCCATTCTGAATCCGACCGGCGGTGGCGAAACCATCTCGCCGGTGATTGCCTATACCGCCTCGGTGGTGGGAGGCGGCCTCACGCTGGGGCAGGCGCTCGCCTCCTTTACGTCCGGATCGCTGACGTCGGGGGCGAACGGCGTGCAAATCCGCGCCACGGTACTCGGCACGACCGTGAAGACCGAGGCGGCCGGCGTGAATGTGACCGCTTCCGGAAACGATGCGTCGATCATCATCGGCGGCACGGCGGGGTCGGTGGCGTTTGGTTCCGCTACCGTGCTCGCCGTCAATTCCAATGCCACGGCCTACATCCAAGCGATGTCGGTCCTGGTCGCGGACGCCAACGGCACCCCCGCGCCGGCGGGAACGGTGGTCAACCTGAGTCTTTGGCCGATCGCCTGGAGCACCGGTTCGGCTTGTATACCCGATCCTGACGGCCCCGACGGCAGGACGGGAACCTTCTTGAACGAGGACGCCAACGAGAACCTCACCCTGGATAGTGCACCGGCGGAAGACGGCACCAGGAAATACTACGCCACCGGAACCACGACAACGATGTCCGAAGTATGTACCGCCGGAGCCGGTGGTACATTGACCTGTACTCCAGCCGGGTTGGTCACGTCGCTTCCCGGAACCGTGGACAGCCGGCTCACCCCGGCCAATTCCGCCGCAGGAACCCTCACCTCCGCGAATCCGGCTGACGCCCCGGGCACCGTAACGACCGATGCCAGCGGTGTGGGACTATTCAATCTTACCTACGGCAAGAACAGCGCGCTCTGGACGGTGGTCAGAATCCGCGCAAGCACGGTCGTCGCGGGCTCTGCAGCCGTCGGCGAACTCCAATTTCGTTTGTCCGCCCTTCAAGCCGACATCTGTCGTCTGCCTGATTCGCCGTATACCTTCTGACGCCGGTCTGCCGCGGCGGCGCGGTGCCATCGCACGGATGCACCGCGCACCTCCTTGTCGCGCGTCGCCGCCGCGGTGGTGCCCGCGAACAGGGTCGGACTAGCAAGCCGCGTCCCGCGTGCGGCAATCTCCCGCATCGCGCCGCTCCGCATAGACGTCGTGTTACGGCCCTCCCCGGCGGGTTCGTCCGAACGGAGGTGATACACTCGATGCACCTCTCTCAGATCGCTCCGTAATGCTCCGCAGCACCAAGATCGTCGCCACCCTCGGCCCCGCTTCGAGCGAACCGGTAGTTCTCGAGAAGATGATTCGCGCCGGCGTCGACGTGGTGCGGCTCAACTTCTCGCACGGTTCCGCCGCCGATCACCTGAGGCGCGCCGAGTTGGTGAAGGAGATCAGCCGCAAGACCCGGCGCACGGTGGCGATCATGTGCGACCTGCAGGGCCCGAAGATCCGCGTCGGCAAGTTCAAGGACGGATTGGCGACGCTCGCCAAGGGCCAGCGCTTCATCCTCGACGCGACCTGTGCACTGGGCGACGACGAGCGCTCCGGGCTCGACTACAAGGATCTGCCGCGCGATGTCGAGCCGGGCGCGGTGCTGCTGCTCGACGACGGCAAGATCGTGCTCGACGTCACCGATGTGCGCGGCGAGGAGGTGTGGACGACGGTACGCCACGGCGGAGTGCTGTCGAACAACAAGGGCATCAACCGTCAGGGCGGCGGACTGACCGCGCCCGCCCTGACCGCCAAAGACATGGACGACATCAAGACCGCGGCGAAATTGCAGGCCGACTATCTCGCGGTCTCGTTTCCGAAGACCGGCGCCGACATGTATGTGGCGCGAGAACTGCTGCGCACCGCGGGCGGCGGCGCCCTGCTGATCGCCAAGATCGAGCGCGCCGAGGCGGTGACGCAAACCGCTTTGCTCGACATCATGAGCGCCTGCGACGGCATCATGGTGGCGCGCGGCGATCTCGCAGTGGAAGTGGGCGATGCCTCGGTGCCCGCGCTGCAGAAGAAAATGATCCGTCTCGCGCGCGAGCAGAACAAGCTTGCCATTACCGCCACGCAGATGATGGAGTCGATGATTGCGAGCCCGATTCCGACGCGTGCCGAGGTCTCCGACGTGGCCAATGCGGTACTCGATGGCACCGATGCGGTGATGCTCTCCGCCGAAACGGCGAGCGGCCGGTATCCGGTGGAGGTGATCGAGTCGATGGACCGCATCTGCGTCGAAGCAGAGCAATCCCAGGCGCTCAGTCTCGACCAGGAATTCCTCAATCGCGTGTTCACCCGCGTCGACCAGTCGATCGCGATGGCGGCGCTTTTCACCGCGTACCACCTCAAGGTGAAGGCGATTGCCGCGCTTACCGAATCGGGATCCACCGCGTTGTGGATGTCGCGCATGAATAGCGGCGTGCCGATCTACGCGCTGACCTCTCAGACCTCGACGCGTTATCGCTGCGCGTTGTTTCGCGACGTCTATCCGCTGATCGTCAGGTACGTGGGCAGCGATCGCGAGGAGCTTCTGCGCGAGGCGGAGAAGGTGCTGGTCGAAAACGGCGTGGCGAAGGAAGGCGACGTGATCGTGATCACCATCGGCGAGCCGATCGGCAAGGCGGGCGGGACGAACACGATGAAGATCGTGCGCGTCGGAGAGCACTTGCGCGCCTGAACCACGCATGCGCATCGCACTCTGCAATGAAGTCATCGCGCCGATGTCCTTCCCGGCGCAATGCGAATACGCGGCAAAGCTCGGCTACGACGGCCTGGAGGTCGCACCGTACACGCTCTCGGAGGAACCGCACCGTCTGGGAGAAGCGCGAATCGCGGCGATCCGCGCCGCGGCCGAGGATGCCGGCATCGCGATCACCGGACTTCACTGGCTGCTCGTCAAACCTGCCGGGCTGTCGATCAGCACGCGCGACGACGCGACGCGCCGGCGCACGGTGGATGCGATGCGCTCGCTCATCGACCTATGCGCGGCGCTCGGCGGGCGCTACCTGGTGCACGGCTCGCCGCAACAGCGCCGCGTCGAAGCCGGCGACACGCGCGAGGCGGCGACGGCGCGCGCGCAGGACTGCTTTGCCGCGATCGCCGGGCACGCCGAGCGCTCGGGTGTGATCTACTGCATCGAGCCGCTTGCCGCAGACATGACGCCGCTCATCAACTCGCTGGAAGAGGCTGCGCGCATGGTCGAGGCGATCGGCAGCAACGCGGTCCGATCGATGCTCGATTGCAGCGCCGCGGGGCGCTCCGAAAAGAGCGCGCTCCCCGAACTGGTCGGGCGCTGGGTGCCGAAGAACGTGATTGCGCATGTGCAGGTGAACGATCGCAACCGGCGCGGGCCCGGGCAGGGCGAGCAGCGCTTCGCGCCGCTGTTCGCGGCGTTGAAGCGCCACGGTTACGCGGGCGATATCGCGGTCGAGCCCTTCGACTACGTGCCCGACGGCCCCGGGGCCGCGGCGCGCGCGATCGGCTATCTCAGGGGCATCATGGAGGCACTGGAAATAGAATGACGCAGAAACGCATTGGAATCATCATGAACGGCGTGACCGGCAGGATGGGCACGAACCAGCACCTCGTCCGCTCGATCCTCGAGATCAGGAAGCAGGGCGGGGTGGCGCTCAAGGACGGCACGCGGCTCGTCCCCGACCCGA
>JAOUFA010000325.1 GCA_029858545.1 Betaproteobacteria bacterium | reverse complement strand
TTCACATAAACTCCCGGTTGTCTGCGGCGGCAATCGGGATGTCGGGAGGTAACCGCGATGCAAGTCATGGTTACAGGGGGGACGGGTTTTGTCGGCAGTCACACGGTCGCGGCGCTCCTTGCCGCGGGGCACACCGTGCGGTTGCTGGTGCGCGCGAAGACGAAGCTCGATGCCGCGCTGCGCCCTCTTGGCGTCGACCCGGCGCGAGTCGACGCGGTGGAAGGCGACGTGACCGAGGAAGCGTCGGTCGAGCGCGCGCTCGAAGGCTGCGACGCCGTGCTGCACGCGGCGAACGTATTCGCCTTTCGCGGCCGTCGCGAGCAAGTGCGCGCGCTGGAGCGCGTCAATGTGGCCGGCACCCGCATCGTGCTCGGCGCGGCGGTGCGACGCAGACTCGATCCGGTGGTCCACCTCTCCAGCATCGCCGCGCTGTACGGCGGCGTCGATCGCGGCAGGACTTTCGACGAGCGCACGCCGCTCGGCGATCCTTACGGTCCGTACATGCGGAGCAAGCGCGACGCGGAAGCGGTGGCACGCGAGTTTCAGGCCGATGGGCACGCCGTAGTGGTCGTACAGCCGGGCGGCGTATGGGGACCGCATGACCCCTATGCCGGCGAAAGCGCCCAGGCGGCGCTGCAGATCGCGCGCGGCCAGGTGCCGATTACCATGACCGGAGGCTTCGGCATCGTCGACGTGCGCGATGTCGCGGCGGTGTGCGCCGCGGCGATGAAACCGGGCCGCGGTCCCCGCATCTACCCCGCCTTCGGCGAATACATTCGCTATTGCGACCTGCATCGTACCGTGAGTGACGCGGCGGGGCTGCGCCGGCTCAATCTGCCGCTTCCGCCGGACGCCGTCATGCTGACCAGCTTTCCGTTCATGTGGCTGCTCGAAACCCTGGGATTACCGTATCTTCCCACCGAAGGCCTGTACATGTGCTGGCGCGACCACCCCGTCGACTGCCGCTATACGACGCGCGAGCTGGGGGTGCGCTTCCGCCCGGCGCGCGACGCGGCACGCGATACGGTACGCTGGCTGATCGAGAGCGGACGGCTGCGCGCACCCGGGATCCGGGGACAAACTGCGTCGGACTGAAGACGCGATTGACATTCCGGTTCCCGGCCTCGATAGGCCGATCTTCATCACCCAAGGAGGTGGAACATGGCTACGCACGGAAGTTGCTGCATTCCGATTGCCGCGGATATCGATGCCGCACTGCACGGTGAGCTGACGCGTTGAGCGCCCGGCAGCCGGTATTGCCCCAATAGACCAGACCGCTGGCAGCCGGCGATTTCATGAACGACCGCGCGAACGCACCCGCGGCAACCAGGGTGGCGCATTTGCGCCCGCGATTGGTCGTAGCACTCGCGCATGTCGCCGGCTCTGCGCTCGCGCTTGGCGGCGGCATCGCGCTCGCCGCGCTGGACGGACTACTGCCCTACGTTTTGGGGCAGATTCTTCTCGCGTTCGCTTTCGTGCATGCCTTCGTCGTACTGCACGAAGCGGGCCACAACACGCTGTTTCGCGATCGCCGCATCAATCGCTGGGTCGGCCATGCCGCGGGCTTCATCGCACTGATTCCTCTTCGCGCATGGAAGCCGATCCACGCTCGCCATCATCGCTACACCGGCTGGCAGGATCTGGATGCAACCACGGCATCGCTCGTGCCTCGTCGCATCGCGCCCTGGGAGCGTGCGCTCATCAATTTCGCCTGGCGCTCCTGGCTGCCGCTATTCTCCATTCTCTACCGCGTGCAGAACTACTGGAACCTGCCGCGCCTGCGGCGCTTTCTCGATCATCCCGCAGCGGCATCGGGGATCCGGGCCAATATCATCGTCCAATTGGCTGCCTACGCCGGGCTGCTCGCCGCGCTCGGGCCGGTAACGCTGCTTGTGCTCCTGGGTCCCGCGCTGTTGCTCTCCCTGATGGCCGAGGACCCCTTGCTCCTCAGCCAGCACACCCATGTCCCGCAGCACCTGAGCGGCGGCGCGCCGGTACGTCCGTTCCCGCCGATGGAGCAGGGCGCCTTCACCCGATCGCTCCGGCTTCCGCGCGCCCTGTCCGCCGTGCTCATGCATTTCGATGCGCACGAGCTGCACCATCTCTATCCGCAGGTCCCCGGCTATGCCCTGCGCGAGATCGCTTACCGACCGCCGAACGAGGTGGACTGGATCGCCTGGCTGCGCGCGGCCAAGCGCCTCAGCGGCACGGAATTCTTGTTCTCCAACCGCAACGAGACGGGAGCGCCGGTTTGACCGAATTCATTCCCGATCCGCTCGCTGCGGCGCTCTATCTGGTGATCGCCATGAGCACGGCCGGGCTCGTCCATGTCGCCTGGCTGCGCAGTCGTGTGGCGAAGGGGTTCAGCGCGCCGCTGGACCGCGGCCTGACCCTGCGCGGTCGCCGCCTCCTGGGCGACAACAAAATGCTGCGGGGATTCGTCGCGATGCCGCCCGCAGCGGCCCTGAGCTTCGTGCTCTGGGGCGCAATCTGGGGCAGGCTGCCGCTCGCCACGGATCTGTGGCCGCTCACCACGTCGCAGTTCGCGCTGCTCGGTTTCGCCTGCGGCATCGCATTCATGCTCGCCGAGTTGCCCAATTCGTTCGTGAAACGCCAACTCGACATCGTTCCGGGTCACGCCGCGTCGAGTGCGCCCCTGCGCGCGCTTTTCTTCATCGTGGATCGATGTGATTCCGTGCTGGGCGTGCTCATCCTCACCTCCCTGCTCCTGCCGCTGCCCGCGCTGACCTGGCTATGGGTGCTGCTGCTCGGCCCGTGCATGCATGCGATGTTCAGCATCCTCCTGCATCGCGTCGGCGTTAAGGCGCGCGCGCTGTGAGACGGGCAACCCAATTGCTGCTGCCGCTCGAGACGGCGCGGGACAGATCGCAATGCGGCGGCAAGGCTGCGAATCTCGCGCGCCTGATGGCCACCGATGCGCACACCGCGCCCGGAGTGGTGGTCCCTGCGATGCAGCTCGACGCGCATCTGCATCGAGCCGGATTCGTCTCCAGCGTCGAGCTCTTCGCGGAGCTTCTGTCGCTCGATGCGAAAAGCGCCCGGACGCGGGCGACGCTCCTGCGTCAAGCCATCGCCGCAACTCCGCTCGATGCCGAGCTGGCGCGGGCCCTCACGCGACAGCTGGCTAGCCTGCCGGAAGGAACGCGTCTCGCGGTGCGTAGCTCGGCGCTCGGCGAGGATTCCGCGCAGGCGTCGTTCGCCGGGGTATTCGATACGCGGCTGGGTATCGAATCGGCATCCGCCCTTGCGAGGGCGGTGCGTGAGGTCTGGGCTTCGCTGTTCGGCGAGCGCGCCCTCGCCTACGCGAGAAGCCGCGACGCCCGGCCGGCGGGGATGGCGGTGGTCATTCAGACGCAGGTCGATCCCCTCGTGTCGGGCGTGCTGTTCACGCGCGATCCGCGCGGGGAAAGCGAAGGCTTGCTGCTGGAATGCTGCGAGGGGCTGGGCGAACGCCTGGTGAGCGGGGAACTTTCACCCACGCGAATGACGATCGACAGGGTCAGCGGCAAGGCGCAGGTGGATGCCGAGGGCGATTCACTGGTCAGGCTCCAGGCCTCGTGGATCGATGCTCTCGTAAAAAGTGCCTCGGTCCTCGAGCGGGCGTTTGACGGACCGCAGGACATCGAGTGGAGTATCGATCGCTCAGGACGTCTCGTGCTGCTTCAATCGCGGCCGATCACCGCCGGCGCCGCGTCGGCGCGAGTCTTCTTGTGGTCGAACGCGAATATCGCGGAAAATTTTCCGGACCCGGTCTCGCCCTTTCTCGAGTCCTTTGTCGCGCGGGGCTATGCCGCTTACTTTCGCGGGCTGGGTCTCGCCTTCGGCATATCGCGCAGGCGGCTCGATGCAATGGGGCCGGCGCTGGAGCGGCTCGTCGATACCCATGGGGGACGCCTTTATTACAACCTGAGCCATATTCACAACGTTATCCATCTCGCGCCCTTTGGCGCCTGGCTCGCGGGCTCGTTCAATCACTTCACCGGCGCCGACGCCTTTCCGGTGCCACGCAAAGTCACCGCTTCACTCTTCGCGCGGACACTGGAGATGCTGCGTATCGCCGTCCAGGTTCCCTGGCAGTATCTATGGGTCAGTCGGCGTCTGGCTCGCTTCGAGGCAACCGTGGATGCCTATGCCGCCGACAGCGCGGCGGACCGCCTGAGCCACGCCACTGAGGTAGAGCTGGCCGAACTCCTGCGCGGGTTTCTGCGCGTTCGCCTCGAGCGCTGGACCGACGCGGCGCTCGCGGATACCGCCGCAATGGTGTGTTACGGCGCCCTGAAGGGACTGCTCGCGCGCTGGCTGCCGGTGCGCGAACAGGCCGCGCTCCACAACGATTTGCTCAAGGGCCTGCCTGGGCTCGCAAGCGCCGCGCCGGTGGAGAAGCTCTGGGAACTCTCGCGACGTGCGCGCGCCGATGCGCAAGTGC
>JAOUFA010000324.1 GCA_029858545.1 Betaproteobacteria bacterium | reverse complement strand
TTGAGCACCTTGGGATTGATATCGATATGCACCAGGTGTTCGGGCACTCTCACGCCGAAGCTGCCGGTGGCGAGCTCGCCGAAGCGCGTGCCCACGGCGAGCAGCGCGTCGCAGTCGGCGAAGGCGTTCCTTGCCGCGGGCACCGCCGCCTCGCCGAAGCTGAAACCGGTGTGCAGCGGATGCTTCGCCGAGAAAGCGGAGAGTCCCTGCAGCGTGGTGCTGACCGGCGCCTGCAGAAATTCGGCGATCGCGGCCGCTTCGGCGCCGGCCCCGTTCGCGCCCCAGCCGAGGAAGATTCCCGGGCGCTTCGCCGCAAGCAGAAGTCCCGCCGCCGCGCCGATCGCCTCGGCGGCGGGGGTGGGCGCGGGCGGCGGCGGCACGTAGTCGTCGAGCACCCCCGCGTCGCCCGGAAACAGTTGCAGATTGACCGGCAACTCGACCAGCACCGGGCCCGGCTCGCCGCCGATCGCGATGCGGTAGGCCTCGTAGATCGTCGGCACGATGTCGCGGTGCTCGCGAATGTGGAAGGTCGCCTTGGTGAGCGGGCGCATGAATGCGTGCTGGTCGATCTCGTGCAGTTGAAAGCTCTTGTCGAGATCGGTGCGGATGCCGCCGCAGAGCACGAGCATCGGAATGCCGCCGAGAAATGCTTCGCCGATGCCGCTCGCGGCATGGGTGAGTCCCGCCGCGGGCACGATCGCGAGCACCCCGATGCCGTCGCCCGCGCGCGAGAACGCGTCGGCCATGAACGCCGCGCCGCCCTCGTGGGTGACGAGAATCGGCTCGATCGACTTCGATGCATGCAGCGCGTCGTACAGCTCGGTGTTGTGCACCCCGGGGATGCCGAAGGTATGGCGTACGCCGAGCCGTTCGAGAGCGAGTACCGCGAGCGCGGCGCCGGTCATTTTCATGATAGGTCCTTGTGGTGGTCAGCCGGCGAGGGCGCGCGCGATCGCCTGGCCGGCGAGGCGCCCGGTAAGGACGCAGCCGCCGAGAAAAGTGCCTTCGAGCGCGCGCAGGCCGTGCATGCCGCCGCCGCCGAACCCCGCCGCCTCGCCCGCCGCGTACAAGCCCGCGACCGGTTCGCCCCGGGCGTCGAGCGCGCGGCAGTCCAGGTCGGTTTGAATTCCGCCCAGGGTCTTGCGGCTGATGACGAACATGCGAATCGCGATCAGCGGCAGCGCGCGCGGATCGAGGATCTTCTGCCCCGTGCACAGGCGCAGCCGGTCGCCGCGCCAGGCGCGCATCTGCTCGATGCGCCGCAGTTGCTCATCCGCGCGCATTTCCGGAGGGAGGTCGATCTGTGCGTCGTAGCGCTCGAGCGCCGTGCGCACGGAGCGGATATCGACTGCGTCGTCGCCGGCGAGCGCGTTCATCCTGCGCACCAGTTCTTCGGGCGAATCGGCGGTCAGCACATCGGGAAATTCGCGCGTCATCTCGCCTACCAGCCAGCGGTTGCCGAATACGATGTCGCGCAGGAACGCGAGCTTGCGGTGCTCGCGAATCGCCGGGTTGAACTCGGCCCCCGAGATCGCGAGCTCCTTCAGCGCGATGCGCCGGTTCAGCAGGTGCCAGGAATACCGGCGTTCGGTCGCGCAGACGCGCGTGACGAGCGAGCGCGTGTCGAAACCCGACACGAGCGGCGGATCGAGCCGTCGCCCGCCTGCGTCGAGCCACAATGCCGAACGCGAGGGCACGAGCGACAGACCGTGCTGGGGTTTGCGCGGGTGCGGATGCCGCACCCCCGAGGCGTAGTTCCACATCCGGTCGAGGTGCGTCACGCGCGCGCCGGCCGCGCCGGCCGCCTCGTGCAGCCGACCGTCGGCGTAGCGGTGCGAGCCGTTGAGCAACACCTCCGGCGGCTGGCGCCAGTCGGGGTGCCAGTGCCTGCGCATGAGTTCCTGGTTGCCGCCGACGCCGCCCGTGGCGACCAGCACGCACGAGGCAAAAGCCTCGAACGGGGTTCGGTCGGCCTCGAGCGCTCCGGCGCAGCCGGTTACGGCGCCGCCGCCGCTCACCAGCCGCTCGACGCGATGGCCGAAGCGCAGGTCCAGCCGGTCGCGATGCGGATGCGCCCGTAGCCGGCGCAACAAAACGTGGACGATTTCGCGCCCGGTACCCCAGGCGAGATGAAAACGCGGCACCGAGTTGCCGCGCGTCGCATCGCCGCGCTCGGCCCATAGCGGCAAGGGCAGAAAGCGCAGGCCGCGTTCCTTCAGCCAGCGGTAGACCTCGTCGCGGCAGCGATGCACATAGGTCTCGGCCCAGCGGCGCGGCCAGGCATCGGACTCGTCGAGTTCGCCGAAGCCGAGCCAGTCCTGATACGCGAGTTCGGGGCTGTCGCGGACCTTGGCGCGGCGCTGCTCGTCGCTGCCGACGACGAAGATACCGCCGAAGCTCTCGCGTGCGAGACCGCCGAAATTCGCCTCCTCGTCGCGGTCGAGGAGCGTCACGCGCAGGCCGCGCTCGAGCAGCTCGAGCGCCGCGGCGATGCCGGCAAGACCGCCGCCGATGATCAGTGCGTCACTTCGGTATTGGTTCATCGTCTTCGTTTCGCGCGCGCCGCCAGGAGGCGGTAAGCATAGGCGAGAATGGCGCTCGCGGACAATCTCAGCCGGTCACGCCGCCCGGTGCGCGGCGCGGACGACCTGACTTCATTGCTGCGCGGTGCAAACCCGGTCGCGGCCCGCTTGCTTCGCCGCGTACAGCGCTGCGTCCGCGGCGTGCAGCAACGCTTCGGCGCTGCCGCCGTGCCCGGGCAGGGTCGCCACGCCGGCCGACAGCGTCACGCGCAGGCCCGCGGTGCCGTAGGCGATCGGCGTATCGCGCACTCGTTCGCACACCGCTTCGACCTTGCGCAGCGCGTCGGAGAGCGGCGCGCCCGGCATGATGAGGGTGAATTCCTCGCCCCCGTAACGGCACGCCAGATCGCCGCGGCGCAGGTCACGCCTGATCAGGAGCGCGAGACTTTTGATCACGTGGTCGCCCGCGTCGTGACCGTGGGTGTCGTTGAGCAGCTTGAAGTGATCGATATCGAGCATCGCGGCCGACAATGGCAGCCCCTCGCGCAACGCCCGGGCCACTTCGCGATGCAGGCTTTCGTCGAGGAAGCGGCGGTTGTACAGGCCGCTGAGCGTGTCGATGACCGCCTGGGCGCGCAGCGTGCGTTCGACCCGGTGCTTCGCGAGCGCCATCTGAATCGTCGCGTGCAGGGCCCGTTCCTCGTAGGGTTTGACCAGATAGCCGAAAGGATTGGCGTGCGCCGCCTGGGCGAGCAGATTCGAATCGGAGAACGCGCTCAAAAAAACGATCGGAACATCGCACAACGGGCCCAGTTGCTCCGCCGCGGTGATCCCGGTCATCGGGCCCGCGAGATTGACGTCCATCAGAACCAGATCCGGCTTGAGCGCGGGAATGCGCTGCACGGCGTCCTCGCCGCGCGCGGCGCTTCCGCAGACGTCGTAGCCCAGCACCGAGAGGCGATCCTTGATCTCCAAGGCGATCATCGCCTCGTCTTCGACCACGAATATGCGCGCCGTATCCATTCTTCCTAGCTCCGTTGCTCGATCGGCACCCGCAGCCTGGCGGTCGTGCCCGGCGCGCGCTCATAGTGCAGCGTGCCGCTGAGCTGCGAGGTCAGCCCCTGCACCAGTTGCATGCCGAATCCCTGTGGATCGTCCAGACTCAGGTCGTCGGCGAGGCCGATGCCGTCGTCGCCGATCTCGATGTGCAGCGCGCCCGGCTCGGCGCGCACGCACACCCGCACCCTGCCCGGGCGATTGTCGGGAAAGGCGTACTTGAACGCGTTGCTCACCAGTTCGCTGACGATCATTCCGCACGGCAGCGCCACCTCGATCGGCAGGGCGATTGGCTCGGCCTGCACCACCAGACCCACCCGCCCGGAGCCCTCGCCCAGCGAGCGCCGCAACTCGTCCACCAGCGAGCGCACGTACTCGCTGAAGTCGATGCTCGACAGGTTCTGCGAGCGGTACAGGCGTTCGTGCACCAGGATCATCGACTTCAGGCGCTCGCGTCCGTCGACGAAGGCGGCGAGATCGCGCGGGTCCTTGATCTTCTTGGACTGGAAATGCAGCAGGCTGGAAATGATCTGGAGATTGTTCTTGACGCGATGATGGATTTCGCGGAGCAGCGTCTCCTTTTCCTTCACCGAGGCCTCGAGCGCTTCCTCGGTCCGTTTGCGCTCGGTCACGTCCTGCAGCGTGCCGATCGACCTGGCCGGCCGACCGGTGTCGTCGTAGGAGGTTCGGCCCCGTTCCTGGACATGCTTGACCCTGCCATCGGGCATCAACAGGCGAAAGTTGCTCTCGTAGGGCACGCGGTCGTGCAACGACCGCCGGTATGCCTCGCGCGCCGCGGCGCGGTCCTCCGGGTGCACGATCTCGAGGAAAGCGCGATACGAGGCGGGGAAATCGCGCGCATCGACTTCCAGGATG
>JAOUFA010000323.1 GCA_029858545.1 Betaproteobacteria bacterium | reverse complement strand
TTCTTCGCGAGCAGTTCCTTGTAGATCTTCACATCGGCGCCGGCGCGAAGATTGGCGAGGAAAGCTGCGTACTGCGACCGCCCGGCCATACGCTCGGTACGCGCTAGCGCGGCCTTCGCCTGTTCGCTGGTCCTGGGCGCCTCAGGAAGCACCTTCTCGACCCGATAGAGCGCATAGCCCCCGTCACCGAGATCGGCGCCGACGTAGGCAGGCAGCTTGCGCGCGTCGACACCGACGATACGCTGCATCGCGTCCGCACGTATGCCCTTCGTATCACGCCGCGATACCACGCGCGACTTTCCCCACTTCAGGCCCGTGCCGTCCCCCTTCATCAACTGCTCCAGCTTAGAGGCACCCTCGGCGCGCGCCAGACCGGCGGCTTCCCGATTACGCAGCAGCGCCAAGATATCGCCTTTGACTTCATTGAACGGGCGCTGCGCAGCAGGTTGGTAATCGACGACGCGGGCAGCCAGCAGGGTATTGGGCGACACTTCGACCGCATCGATATTGCGCCGCGTACGAATCGACTCAGCCGAAAACAGTGCCCCCAGAACCTTTGCGTTGGCGAGCGGCCCGAGTTCGGCGGCGCTCGTGGTCTTCGCAATCCACCCGGAGTGACGCACGGCAAGCTTGAACTGTTCCGCAGCCGGCATCAGACTGTCGGACTGTTCGTAGACCATATCCTTGAATACGCCGCCTTCCTGGGCGAATTTCTTCACCGACTTCTGCCGCTTTATCTCGGCACGGAGCTCACCGCTCAACTGATCGAGACCGGGCGCCTTGGAACCCTTGATTTCCGTGAGGCGGATCACGTGATAGCCAAACTCGGACTCGACCACATTGCTGATCTCGCCGACCTTCTTCAATCCGAAGGCGGTTTCCTCAAACGCCTTTACCATCATGCCACGTCCGAAGAAACCCAGATCACCGCCCTTTTCCGCCGACCCGGGATCCTGCGAATGCTTCTTCGCCAACTGCGCAAATCTTTCCGGCGCCTTCCTCAACTCCGCGAGGATCGTCCCGGCCTTTCCGCGCGCGGCCTTCCTTGCTTCGTCCTTGGCATCCGATGGCACCGCGATCAGGATATGGCTCGCACGGCGCTGATCGGAATCTCCGCGGCGCGCGAGGCGCGCCTGGTACGCCTCCCGTAACTCCTTTTCGCTGACGCCTTCCGCGCGCTCCAGATCAGTCGCCGAAAAGCTCACATATTCGACCTTCAGCCGCTCCGGCAGACGGAAATCGGCCGGGTTCGCATCATAGTGCGCCTTCGCCTTCGCATCGTCGATGGTTACCCGGGTCAAATAGGGCTGCGGACCCAGGATGACTTCAGACACCTCGCGCGCCTCGTTCTCCAGCGAGGCCAGCCTTTGTGCCACACCACGCGAAACAATCACGAATTCCGAAATCGAGCCGGTCAGTTGCGACGTTCCCATATCGCGCCGCATCTGCGCTTCGAAGTACGCCGGCTCCATGCCCTGCGCGCGCAACTGGCTCTCGTACATGGCTTTCGAGAACTTTCCGTCGCTCTGAAAAGCAGGAATCGAAGCGATCAGTTCACGCAAAGCATCGTCCGAGCCCGCCAGGTGGGCCTTGAGTGCGGTGTTCGCCAGCAGCTTCTGATCGATCAGCGACTCGATGAGTAACTGGCGCGTCTCCGCAGTGTCCATCTCCGAAACATCGACTCCCGCGCCGAACATCGCGCGCAGTCTCTCCTGGTGCTGGCGTAGCGCATCGGCGAACTCGCGCTGGGTTACCGCGACCCCGTCGACATTGGCCACTTCGTCCCCGCCGCGAAACATCGTGCGCGTAAACGAATCGAGACCGAAGAACGCAAACGGAATCGCAATCAGGGCCAGCAAGATCTGAATCAGCCACTTATTTTTATGGACGAAATCGAACATGGCCTGAAAACGATGGGGTCGTACATCAAGGGCGAGTTTGCGTTCGCCTCATTTACGCTTTGCCCCGCATGGGCACTCTTACATTGCCGCGCGGCCCGCTTCGGGCAGCTTCTTGTCTGCATTACCTGCTGGTTTGAATGGCGGAGTGGACGGGACTCGAACCCGCGACCCCCGGCGTGACAGGCCGGTATTCTAACCGACTGAACTACCACTCCTTTCAAGCTTGCCGTAAACCCCGCAGGGGTTTACCGTTTCCTGCGTCACACATCGATTTGCTGCGCAACGTCCGCGCTCCACGATGCCTTCATGCGGTGCTTCGTCCTGTGGTGGGTGCTGAGAGGGTCGAACTCCCGACATTCGCCTTGTAAGGGCGACGCTCTACCACTGAGCTAAGCACCCCTCGGTTTCACCGCACCGACGTTCCTACGATGCATCGGTCCCCGATGCCGAATTGGTTGCCGACGCTCGGAGGGGCGCTAGTTTAGCGCATCCTTCAGACCTTTGCCAGGTCGGAACTTGGGAATCCTCGCTGCGGCGATCGCGACTTTTTCTCCGGTGCGGGGATTGCGGCCACTTCGCGCCGCCCGTGCAACGACATAGAAACTGCCGAAGCCAACCAGGTTCACTTCCTGCCCCTTTTTCAGGCTGGATTTTACAGCGGCAACCATCGCATCTATCGAACGCTCGGCGGCGGATTTCGAAATCTCCGCCTGGCGTGCAATGACCTCGATCATCTCGGCTTTGTTCATCTCCCCACACCCCCTTCAAGCAACGCCAAATGCAAGCGCCGCGAAACTTCCCCGCCTTCAGTCAATGCGGGAGATTGCTCCCGGGCTTGACCTCCGCGGCCGCCTCCTTGACCTCAGGCGGAGGCGTCGTCTCCGCCGCCGCATCGGGTAGCGGCTGGGGATGTCGTTCCAAGGCCACCTCGAGCACCTTGTCGATCCACTTCACCGGCACGATTTCGAGTCGCCCCTTGATGTTATCGGCGATATCGGCGAGATCCTTGACGTTTTCCTCGGGAATCATGACCAACTTGATTCCGCCGCGGACTGCGGCAAGCAGCTTTTCCTTCAGACCACCGATCGCGAGTACTTCACCGCGCAAGGTGATCTCACCGGTCATCGCCACATCAGCGCGCACCGGAATTCCCGTGAGTACCGACACCATCGCGGTCGCGATACCGATGCCCGCGCTCGGTCCGTCCTTGGGCGTCGCGCCCTCGGGAAGGTGAATGTGGATATCGTTCTTCTGGTAGAAATCCTCCTGCACGCCGAGCCGGCGCGAGCGGTTGCGCACTACGGAAAGCGCTGCCTGGATTGATTCCTGCATTACTTCGCCCAGCTTGCCGGTGGTGATGGTCTTGCCCTTACCCGGCATAGTCACCGTCTCTATGGTCAGCAATTCGCCACCCACTTCGGTCCAGGCCAGTCCGGTCACCTGCCCCACCTGATTCTGCTTCTCCGCCATGCCGAAGGAGTAGCGGCGCACGCCCAGAAACTTGTCCAGATTGCGCGGTGTCACCGCGATACGCTTGGCGCCGCGTTCCTTCTCTTTCTGATTCTGATTGGTGATCAGCTGTTTGACCGCCTTGCGGCACACTTTGGAGACTTCGCGCTCCAATCCACGCACCCCTGCCTCGCGAGTGTAGTAGCGCACCAGGTCCCGGATCGCTGACTCGCTAACCGCCAGTTCGCCGTCTTTCAGTCCATTCGCGGACATCTGCTTTGGAAGCAGATAGCGTATCGCGATGTTGACCTTCTCGTCCTCGGTGTATCCCGAAAGACGGATGACCTCCATCCTGTCCAGAAGCGCCGGCGGCACATTCAGCGTATTCGCGGTGGCGACGAACATGACTTCGGAAAGGTCGTACTCGACCTCCACGTAGTGATCGACGAACGTATGGTTCTGCTCCGGATCGAGCACTTCGAGCAGCGCGGAAGACGGGTCGCCGCGCCAGTCCATACCCATCTTGTCGACCTCGTCGAGAAGAAACAAGGGGTTCTTCACACCGACCTTGGTCATGTTCTGCAGGATCTTGCCCGGCATCGAGCCGATATATGTGCGCCGATGGCCCCGCACCTCCGCCTCGTCACGCACTCCGCCCAGCGACATGCGTACGAACTTGCGGTTGGTCGCCTTGGCGATCGACTGACCCAGCGAGGTCTTGCCCACTCCGGGAGGTCCGACCAGACAGAGAATCGGCGCCTTCATCTTATCGACCCGGGTTTGCACCGCCAGATATTCCACGATGCGCTCCTTCACCTTCTCCAGGCCGTAGTGGTCCTTGTCGAGGATTTCCTGCGCGATCCTGATGTCCCGCGATATCTTCGATTTCTTCTTCCAGGGAAGATTGACCAGCGTTTCGATGTAGTTGCGCACTACCGTCGCTTCGGCCGACATCGGCGACATGAGTTTCAACTTCTTCATCTCGCTCTCTGCCTTCTTGCGCGCATCTTTGTGCATATGCGCCGCCTTGATCTTCTTTTCCATCTCGGCCAAGTCAGCACCTTCCTCACCCTCGCCGAGTTCCTTTTGGATCGCTTTCACCTGCTCGTTCAGGTAGT